>JAESTB010000587.1 GCA_016763815.1 Arenicella sp. | reverse complement strand
TTCCAAAATGATGTGGGTAATTTTCAAGCCGCTAAAATCTGCTTCAACAGAGCCGTCGAAATAAAACCTTCATTCGCCGCAGCACATTGGAATCGATCAGCACACAGCACCAATATCGAGGCTGATTTGAAGGCCGTTAAAAAGCTAATTGCGAGCAACGATGTTGCCCAGAATGACACTCATTACCTGCACTTCACAGCGTATCGTTATTGCGAAAAATTAGAGCTCTGCGACGAAGCATTCGAGCATTTACAGATTGCCAATGCGATGAAACGGCGGACCTTTGACTATGATCTCGGCGCTGAGCTAGCGATTGATAAAAATGCTAAGGCGGTCTTCAACATCGAGTTGATGCAAGATTTAGAAACGCCCGACAAAAGCGACTTACAACCAATATTCATCATGGGCATGCCGCGCAGCGGCACTACATTAGTCGAGCAAATTATCGCTAGCCATTCGAAAGTCGCCGGGGGTGATGAGTACACCGCGCTCGCCAATGCCACCATGCAAGCTCAGCGTCAGTCAAATTTCAATGGCCAAGTTGATCAATGGTTGGCCTCGCGCGGCACCGATGATTGGCAGAAAATAGGTCGCCTATACGAACACAATATGCGCTTTGTTTGCGGCGATAAGAAGATATTTACCGATAAGAATCAGTTCAATCATCGCTCAATCGGCATAATCAAGGCCTCGCTGGCGAATGCTAAAATCATCGTTCTAGATCGCAGCCCGATGGACGTAGCCTTTGGCTGTTACCGGCAGTTATTTGGAGGGCAAGGTGCTAAGTTCAGTTATCAACTGGATGAGATTGCAAAACTATATGCTAGCTATATGGATCTTATCGACTATTGGGAGTCGGTCACCGATGGCTTGATACTCCGTGTGCAATACGAAAACCTAGTACAAGACCAGCAAAGTGTCACTGATCAGATTTTGCAATTTTGTCAGTTAGAACCACAGCATCAATGTTTCGAATTTTATAAAACTGAACGCACCGTTAAAACGCTTAGTGCATCACAAGTCCGCCAACCAATATTCACGCAAGGAATTGACCGCTGGAAAAAATACCAAAGGCAACTTCAGCCGATGGTAAGAGAGCTTGAAACAGCGGGCCTACTTGAGCACTAACAGGGCAATTGCGACGCCCAATTATTGTTGGTTTTGATCTTACCGCTGTGTAGAGAGAATCGAACTCACTCTTCCATTGGATCGCTCACAGGCTCATTAACAACCTCTGTGTTTCGATCGGTAACGGTTTTTAATAGCATCGATACAAATTCTTTAGGCTTAACTCGATAGACAACGTGATCACCCGCAAAGGTTCGAATAGTCCAGCCTCGAGCCTCAGATCGTTGCCATGAGGGGTCCTTGCTTCGCTCATCTCGGCTAGTGCCTTGTGCTAAAAAAGCGACATAACTAGCGTTAAGTTTAAGTGCGGCTGGATTATCAAACTCTACCGGTTCAGTCAGCGTATTGATAGGTTGCGGTACATCTCTGGGCACTTCTTCAGTAGTTTTTAACCATGGAGAATTCACCAAACCGTTAATAATTTCGAGATCCTCAACCTTTGTACCCCAAACGTCAAGCGCCGACATATCATGCGCTGGTACGGCCGCATCCAAAAAGGTCAAATGAGCAATATGCTCGGGGAGACGATTCGCCACTCCAGATATCACCATGCCTCCATAACTATGGCCCACTAGGATTATCTTTTGAAGTTTTTCGAATAAAATCAAATTGGACACATCGGTAATGTGCGTTGTTAAGTTGACCTTATCATTGGCTAAATGATTCTTACCGCCTAAGCCGGTTAATGTCGGGCGGTAGACTCTATGACCGTGTTGAATCAATAAGTCTGCGACCGAGCGCCAATCCCAACCGCCACCAGTAGCTCCATGAACAATCACAAATGTCTGCTTGGGTGCCCTATCAGTTGCATGGGCAATTTGCTGACTCGATAATAGTGATGCCATCAGTGCTAAAAGGAACATTGAACCGAACCGCTTTGAAAAATAAAATCGCATACTGAACAGCCTGTCTTTAAGTCTTAGTAAACAGTCGAAGATTGATCGACCACTAAACTCACATCGTACTCTACATAAACAATCTTAGCTAAAGCGGTATCGCCACTAAATCTTTCATTTCAGTAATATCGGTGTCCATTTTTTTGACCAGCTGCCCGTCGACTAAGTCAAAAATTCCATAATTAAAAGATCCCATAAGTGCCGAGATCTCTTGGTAATTAGACGGGTGACATTCAAAATAAATAGTCCCAATTTTCCGTTGCTGCAAATATTCCCTAGCACCCTTAAGCGCTTCTAGTTCTGCACCCACTGTATCGAGCTTCCAAAAATCTACTGACGCTATTTCTAAGCTTTCTAAAACCGTCCCTAATCTTTTAATTGCGATCTTCTCACGAACATAGTTTTCTGCTGTATACCAATCAATTTGTAAGGTCGATCTAGCACCGTTAACTTGAATATCTAACTCAGCTTCTTCTGAGCCAAGGCCATAATTGAATAAATCGACTCGCCACTGCGATTGAACAGAAACGCATTCGGCTAACCAAGCGTTTTCGGATCTAACCGGTTCAAATGCGAGTGACTTCAGAGCTTCAATATGACCGAGATACAAAAACCATTGTCCAATGTTTGCCCCTGAATCGACATAGACACCAGCATTTTTTAGAACCAAAAATGCCAGATCGATTCCTCCGCCTCCTTCATACTTGCCAAACACAATCCATCGATGGCACGCGTCAGACAAATCCAATTTTCATAATATTTGGTTTGAACACCTAACCCAGCAAACTCCATTTCGACTTAGCTTTCGGCCTTAGAGCTTTTCAAGTATTGCTAATTTTCCAGGAAAGCTAAGCTTGCGGATTATGCGAAGTGATAGTGGTAATTTTTTTCTTCAATCATGGCGAAACACCGGCCCTATTTGAAAAGTAAATGCATCGTTGGCTTGTCGATATACTAGCTTTACAATCTAGTAATGGCTACTAATTAGCTTGTGACGCAATTCACTCACCCAAACTTGAGACGATTGCGCTGGTAAACATTAATCGAGGCAAAATAATCGTCAGCCTCTAAGCATTGCCCTTTCTTTAACTGCCCCCCGAGGCTGAGACTACAGAATACACTGATACTATTTAAACTCTCGGAGCAATTGATGACCACAAACAGCTACCTATTAGGGTCTGTCGGATAATGATTTGCGTTAGGAGAAAGTGTAAATTTTAGGCTATTTTTTTGATCATTTGAGACTTAATGGTCATTCCATTGCTCGAAAATGATCAAAAAAATAGACAAAAGTAGCGCTTTCGTACTAGCAAAATTTATTATCCGACAGACCCATAATGCCAAATAGAACTGAAACTTAGGATAGACTAGGCAAAGACTTATCGCCAACAATAACAACCATGATCTCAAAACTGTTTGCCCCATTAACACTACCCAACGGAGTTATTGTATCCAATCGCATCTGCAAGGCGGCAATGGAAGAGAATCTTAGTGATCAAGGTCAACTTCCAGGTAAGCCACTTTTCACGCTTTACAGCGCTTGGTCTAAGGGTGGCGCTGGCCTGTTGTTAACCGGCAACGTGATGATAAGCCCTGATGCTTTAACCGGCCCCGGTGGTGTAGTTCTAGACAACGCTGAACACTTAGACGTGTTTAAGCAATGGGCGGCTGCAGGCACACTAGATGGCAATCATCTATGGATGCAAATCAACCATCCTGGTCGTCAAGTATATAAAGCGATGGGAGAGCAAGCATTATCTCCATCAGACATTGCCTTAAATATACCGGGCTTCTCGACAATGTTTGCTCAACCCAAGGCTATGGCTGAGACTGACATACTTGATGTAATTGAACGCTTCGCCAATACCGCGGCTCTAGCAGAACAGGCGGGCTTTACAGGTGTGCAAATTCACGCGGCTCATGGTTATCTATTGAGCCAGTTCCTGTCTCCGTTAGTCAACCAGAGAACGGACCAGTGGGGCGGTAGCCTAGAGAATCGAGCGCGACTTGTTTTTGAGGTTGTAAAAGCCGTTCGAGCTACTGTTAGCGAGAAGTTTTGCGTGTCGATAAAAATCAACTCGGCGGATTTTCAGAAAGGCGGTTTTGATGCCAAAGATGCCAAATGGGTAGTCACTCAACTTAACCACTATCGACTCGATTTAATTGAACTGTCTGGCGGAAGTTACGAAAGCCCTGCGATGTCAGGCAGTGCCGCTGAGCCGACAAGTGGCAATAGCACTACCCAACGAGAAGCTTACTTTGTAGACTTCGCCCGGGAGATCGCCGGGGTTGCGACGGTACCTATTATGGTTACTGGAGGCATTACAAAGCGGTCAGTTGCCGAAGATGCTTTAAATGAGCGCGGCGGCATTTCAATCGAGATGCTCGGCATCGCTCGAGCATTAGCCTATGAACCCTCACTACCGAATAAGTGGAAACAAGACCAAACCTTGGAAATCGCACTACCCATAGTCAATTGGAAAAATAAAACTTTAGGTGCGCTCGCTAGTATGGCGATTACCAAGGCACAGCTAACGCGAATGGCGGCAGGCAAATTACCAAACCCAAACATAAACCCGTTATATTCGTTTATTAAAGGGCAAATAAAAACCAAATTACGCACCCGCCAGTATCGAAAGTGGCGCGAAAATTCTAAATAATTACGCTATTGGCTGTGGCTCGTAGTGAGTTAATTTCAAGATAGAATTTTTCTGATAGATCTGACTAGTCGAGGCTGCGCACCAAATACGGCTTCACTCGGTGGCGATTTAGTTTAAGTATGTCAAATTTAATCCCCCCCTCCTTTGCGACTCATACTAGATCATAAATTGAATACATACCGCATTTAATAATTTGCTTCGTTTTATTCGTAAATATAAATGCGAATCATTCCTATTTATGTTTATATTTGATACTATCCCGTTTCAACTAAAGAGCAACGCAATAAAGCCAGCACTCTTGATATCCGACAATCTGTAGCACCAAGCATGAACGGCAAGAAACTCAACAGAAAAATTCATTATTGGGGTGCTCTGGCTTGTGCAGTACCGATCGCAATAGTGATCGTAACTGGCGTTCTGTTATTACTAAAAAAAGATTTTGACTGGATACAGCCAAGTACAGAAAGGGGAATGGGAAAAGAGCCGACCATACGTTTCGAGCAAATTCTGCCAATACTCGCCAACGTGAGTGAGGTTAGTATAAATAGCTGGGAGCAAATAGAGCGAATTGATGTTCGCCCCAACAAAGGTATTTTCAAAATTCAACTTAGCGGTAATTGGGAAGTTCAAATGGACCACCAAACAGGCGAGGTATTAAAGGTTTCGTTCAGACGCTCGGGCATTATCGAATCAATTCATGATGGCTCGTTTTTTCACCAAAATGCCAAGCTCGGCTTATTCCTTCCCGCCGCACTACTGTTACTGATTCTATGGATCACCGGCATCTACCTATTTCTAATTACAGAGCAGGCTAAGTGGCGCTCGCGTAAAAAACAACAACAACTTCGACCGAAGATCGCTTCGACAAACCAAACACACGCAACTCAAACAATCTTAGAACTCAATGAAAATTAAATTATCGACACTGGCATGCATAGCGACAATCGGCTGCATTACAGGCATTAGCACAGCGACTGCAGAAGAGAACCTGTGGGTCTATGCAAAAGGCTCTGACACCCGCCCTGAAGGCAGTTTTGAAATAAAAGCCAGCGATATTTTTCGTACTGGCAAAGCGTCTTCTGATTATGATTTTCACGAATTACGTGTAGAGGCTGAATATGGAATTACTGACCGCCTTACGATCGGCGTGGAAGCCATATTCTTTGATCACAACTATGAAGTCTTTGACCAAGACCTTGAGCCATATATTGAAACGCAGGGTGGTCCTGGTTCACGATACAATGACACGGCCTTTGGCGGCTATGAGCTTTCGACAAAATATAATATATTGAGTCCGTACAAAGACGGCTTAGGGCTATCGCTAATGTTTGGCTATGAAAAACGTAATAAATATCGCTTGGATGGCGCCGACATCGATCAAGATTCGTATGTATTCACCACTTTTTTTCAAAAAAACTATTTAGACGACACTTTAACCGTGGTATTAGCACCTAAATTTGAGTTCGAGAAGCGCCGATCGCCGGGTGTGTTTGAGGAAGAGCTCAGTGTCGATATCTCGGCTGGTATTTCCTATCGGTTTAAACCCCGATGGTTCGGCGGCTTAGAATTTCGTCATCAATCTGACTACCTAAACCCTAGAGAAGACGGAGTCTTCGACCCAGAATTGCAACGCACTCAGTTTAGCTTGTCAGACTTGACCTTAAATGTCGGCAGCCAACATCAGCGTGGTAATTATTTTGGGCCAACCGTACACTACGCCTTACAGAAATGGTGGGCAACAGCAGGAGCCTTATATCAATTTGACGGCGACGGCCGTGCGCCAGGGGTAAGTAACACGCAAGGCAAAAACTTTGACGAACACGAGCGTTGGCATTTTGGCCTAAGCTTCGGCTGGGAATTTGGAGAAGAAGCCGAGCATGACGACAACCTGTTTAGCTCTTTAACAAACTAGGTAATCGGAACAAGATATTGCCCAATGATGAATAACCGTTCTAAACAGCGCTCTAGTGCAGAACATCAGCGTCGCGGGTTTCTTAAACTCGCCGGCGCCACCGGCATAAGCCTAACGTTTTTGTCGCTGCGATCTGCACATGCTAAGACTTACTTGAACCTTGAACAAGCACAAAAACTGCTGCTACCAAACAAATCACTAACGCCAAGCAATGTCACGCTGACTGACGTTCAAAAAAAATCAATTCAGGCCGCGTCAAAAGTCAGAGTACGAAGTAACAACGTAGTCGCATGGAAGTCAGGTGAAGGCGATTGGCTTTTACTAGAGCAAATTATAGGCAAACATGAAAACATCGATATGGCATTCGCGCTCGATTCTCAGGGCCGGGTGCTGGGGATGGAAGTTCTGACCTACAGAGAAAGCTATGGACATGAAATTCGACACCCAAAATGGCGAGCCCAATTCCACGGAAAGGACAGCAGTGAACGACTTAAGCTCGATAAACAAATCAAAAATATTTCCGGCGCAACCTTATCCTGCCGGCATGTTACTGATGGCGTTAACCGGATAACCCAGACTTGGAACTTAGTACTTCGGCACCTCTAATTGTATGAACGTAGAAATATCAGACTTAGCGAGTACGTTAACGCGCTGTAAACCGCTGCTCGGCACCTATGTCGAAATTAGCGTGAGCGGTGACGTAGCGGATGAAACTCTAATCGAGCAGAGCAATTCAGCCTTTGCAGCAATTCAATTGGTTCAAAGCAGGATGAGCTTTCATGATGCCTTTAGCGAGCTATCGGTCATTAATCAGAATGCGCTAAACGATTGGATAGAATTATCGCCATCAATGTTCAAAGTGCTATCTAAGATTAATCAACTCAATAAAGACACTGACGGCAGCTTTGACCCAAGCATTGCACCGGTGCTACTTAATTCGGGTTCACTACCTAGGCATCAAAGTTGCAACCATGACGCTCCAATCGCTGACGTCGGTGTGTGGAGTAATGTAGAGCTAGGAGACCATCGCGTACGATTTCATAGCCCGGTGGTGTTAGACCTGGGGGGTATCGCCAAAGGTTTCGCCGTTGATCAGGCGCTTGCATGCATAGCCTCGAGCCTTGTATGTACGGTAAACGCAGGCGGTGATATCGGCATGAGCCACTGGAAAAACCAATCAATTGACATTCTCTTTGGCACTAAGAACCGGCGCGCAACTAAAGAGATGGAAATGAGGAATTCATGCATCGCTAGCAGTGCAAGCTACCGAAATAATGGCCGCAGTGTAATCATCAATCCAAAAAGCGCACAGGCACAAAAATCAAACAATACCTATTCGGTTTTTGCACCTGATTGCATGACCGCCGACGCGCTAACCAAAGCCGCTTGGTTGGGCGCTGCAACGCCAGAAATCATGAGCAAATATAATGCATCCCTACTGGTAATAGACCAACATGGGCAATCGTTACACTAGACCCTAAATAATGATTACTTTAAAAGTGTCTAAGCAAGTGCAACGCGCCTTGTTTATTGGTATCGCCAGTAGCCTAGTCAGCGGAGTATTATTTTTTGCGCTCAAAACATGGTTTGATATCGAGGGTGAATTTGGCCCAGAGAAGCATCCCTGGCAATTTCCCACACTGAAAATTCACGCCGCCAGCGCATTCTTTATGATGATTTTTTCAGGTGCGATGCACGGTAGC
Organism: Arenicella sp.; assembly: GCA_016763815.1. GTDB lineage: Bacteria > Pseudomonadota > Gammaproteobacteria > Arenicellales > Arenicellaceae > Arenicella. The sequence goes on along the minus strand of JAESTB010000587.1, from coordinate 1,196 downwards.
CATGTGCAATTCGGCTGGCGCTCAAAACGATCTCGTAACACTGGAAGCGTGTTGGTATCGCTATTTGCCTTACAAATAGGCAGCGCCTATTCCTTGTACTATCTTTCAGACGAACTAACACGAGTAATTACTGAATACATACACCTTGGCGTTGGTTTGACCTTACCACTAGGCCTTGCCGCTCATATTATTCTAGGTCGACGGAAAAGCAGATGAACGCTACCGTCTGGTCTTTGAACCTGGTATTAGCCTTATCGGCTTTAGGCTTAGAGACCCTAGCCGCTGAACCATCTAAAACCAGCTTAGCTATTCAAGCATCGCACTACGATAGGAAATTCAGCAACCAGCAAAGCAATCGCACACAAACTGGGCTTAGTGTACTACTTAGGCACACACATTCAGTTTGGGGCGAACTCTTAACCATTAATGGCGCGGCTTATCATGTTCAGAGATTAGCCGCGACGGGGCGAGCGCAAGAAGATCTTCTAACGATCGACGGTAATAAAATTGCGGGCTTTTCGTTGCTCGGCGAAGCGTCTCTTAAACTACAACCGACGCCAAGCTTCAGCATTGAATTCGGTCGCACACAGCATGATTCATTGTTATTAAAATCTAAGACGCGTTTATTGCCCTCGACTATTGAAGGCGTCAACCTTACCTGGCAGGTGAGCAAAAAACTCAGCTTATACGCTCACCGTTTTACCAAATGGTCAGCTCGCGCAAATTCCGAGTTTGTTCGATTTGACACAGAACTTAGCCGCTCAGGCGCAATAGATAAGCTATTGATCACTGGCCTAAAAACCAATTTCCGAATTTTTAAATCAACCAGTATTAACATTAACTGCGAATATTTCGAAGCAAAAAACTACCTCCGTAAAACCGCTTTACGAACACGCTTAAAACAAGACTTAGCGAACCATAGCTCAGTTGAGTTTGAAGCCGCGATACTCAGTTCCAATGATTCTGGAGCGCTGTTTGTAAACGGTGCTAATAGCCGCCTAGACAGTCGCCTCGATTCTTCTAATCAGCGGCTTGATCATAATGGCTTGGGGACGTACCTGAAAGGGACCTATAGTATAGGCAGGCATGGTTTCGGAATCGCTGTTACGAAAATAGGCGAGCCGTGGTTGGAAGACAGTTTCGCTAGTGATCACGGTACTACGCCATTTCCGGGGGCAACCTTTGGCCCCGAACTT
>JAESTB010000586.1 GCA_016763815.1 Arenicella sp. | reverse complement strand
CAATCGAGAGCGGTTTTTTGCAGAAACGAAGTGTAGCGCAGGCCATCAAACTGTAAATTATATTCAATTTTGGCTAACGTCGAGTCAGCCGCTGGATGAGTGAATTTTGCTTGTGCGGCAGCTTGGGCTGTTAATGAATACTGCGCAAGGTCAAGCTCCTTACCCATCAACTTCAGCCTGGCCAGGTAGTGGTGAAACTCAACATTGTTTAGCATTTCACCGGTAGGCGAATAGCTAAAAACAGACTCTTTATAGCTCCGATCAAGGTGATTATCACAACTATTAAGTTTAATACCGTATCGATATGAGCCACCCACAGCGGCTATCAAACTGGCTTCTTTAAACCCTAGCCGCTGATGAAACGCATGTGCCGGGGCGTCTAGCGAAAGCACGCCTGGATGATCCTCACGGGATTCGCCGACCACTGTTATTGAGACACCCTTATCGCCCAATTCACTTATTAAACCTAGAGCCATGGTCCAGCCGTGCAAGTCGGCGCCAACGATAACAATATTTTCAATCAAATCAGTCATCATTAATGGCCATACAGATTCATTGAGGTCTTTTTCCAACCGTCATTACTAGGGTCACCCAAATTGTTAAGGGCTTCTAGGTGGCTTGGCATTTGGCTCACAGCGTGATCGATTTTCAGCTTGAACCGGCTTAAAACTGACTCTATTTGAGTTTCGGAGTAGCGGCTAACTCGAGCATCAATGTTAGTCGGCTGAACTCGTTGGCCCAGATAAACGGCCACCCAGCTTGGCTCCAAGAAAAGCCCCTCTTGGTATTTGACTACATGCCCAGTGGTCTTAAATAAATCCATCTTATGTTGCAGATCGTCGGGCAAATTCATGTTGCCAACGTATTGCCAAAACTCAGAATCATTACGTTCGGTGGCGTTGTAATGAAGAACCAGAAAGTCTTTGACGCGCTCGATTTCCATTTTCATTACTCGATTAAACTCATCAGAGTAAGCCGAATCGATTTGACGATTAGGGAAGAACTCCATCAGCTTCATAATACCAAGCTGAATTAAATGGATTCCAGTTGATTCTAGCGGCTCTAAGAAACCGGCCGATAGACCGATGGCAACGACATTTTTATTCCACATCTTTTTACGGCGGCCAGTATTAAAACGAAGGAAATTGGGATCAGCTAACGGTTTACCGTCGAGCCCAGCGACTAGTTTTTCGAGCGCGTCATCATCACTGATGAAGTCAGAGCAATAAACGTGACCATTTCCAACTCGATGCTGCAATGGAATACGCCAGCGCCAACCCGCCGTATCGGCCGTTGCTCGGGTATAGGGTAACGGTTCTGAGGTAGATTCACATGCAATAGCGATCGCGCGATCACACGGCAACCAATGATTCCAATGTTGGTACCCCGTTTCAAGCGTTTGCTCTATCAACAAACCACGAAAGCCGGAGCAATCGATAAACAGATCGGCCTCGACATTAAGCCCTGAATCGATATCAACCGATTCGATAAAACCGCTGGCTGAATTCTGATTTACCTTAATTACTTTGCCTTCATGACGTACCAGACCAAGCGCTTCGCTATACCCGCGTAGGTATTTAGCATAGAGACCAGCGTCAATATGATAAGCAAATGAATACGTAGAAAGCAGTGATTGATCTTGTGCCGGAAACGAAAACTTATTAGCTTTGCACATTTCAACAGGTAATGAGTAGTCGCCAATAGGCGCGCTACCTCCCTGTTGCTGTGCCTGCATCCAGTATTGGTGAAAAGGTATGCCATTTATTGGGCTGCCGAAATCACCAAAAGGGTGAATATAAGCATCGCCTACCTGCCCCCAATCAACGAATTCGATACCTAGCTTATAGGTAGCGTTAACGGCCTTCATAAACTCTGGCTCATCAATCCCCAAACGCTGATTAAAAAATCGTAGATGAGGCAGTGTCGCTTCACCTACGCCAATCGTGCCTATTTGTTCTGATTCTATTAACTGAATTTGGCAGTCTGAATGTTTAAACAACTTAGCAAGTGCGGCTGCCGTCATCCAGCCAGCCGTACCACCACCAACGATGGCAATTTTTCGAACCGAGTCTTTATCTTTATGCATATGAATGTCTTAAGGAATCTCTGATTAAGTATAAACGGTCTCTGTAAGGCTTGATCAGAGATTCCTTAACAATAGAGCGAGAAACAAACAATAGCCATTGTTACATTACTCGACAATGGCAGAGTGATATTGGATATTACAAATAGCTTGTCTGCGGCACACTAATCCCGCACCTTTAATAAGAAAAAGCCACTCCAAGATTACTTAAAGTGGCTTCTAGGCTTAGCATCGAGTCTGTTTAGAACTGTCCACGAACAACCAATGTAAAGCGGCGATCATAGATGAACGAGTGGCGAAGAACTCGAGTCTGACCATCGTCGGCCAAACTTGAAGTAACAACTTCATCTTGAAGCAAGTTACTACCTTGCAAACCAACTTGCCATGAATCATTCACCGTATAGAAGATCGAACCATCTAATTGTCCACGCGAATCAGCAAAGGTCGGAACACCTGGGCCACTACCGGGGCTGTTAACCTCACGAATAGTTAAAAGGTAATCATCACGCCAGTTATAAGCTAAGCGGCTTTCCCATTTCTCATTCTGATACAAACCAACAAGGTTGAATTGCGTTTCGGACAGGCCTTGAAGTGGCAGATCAAATCCTGGCACAGCAGCACGATCAGCATCACTTTGTGAACCAGATTGTTCTGGGCGCAAGTTTTGCTGAGGTACATTACTTGGATCTAAGTATGTGAAGTTAAACTGCATCCCAAGCCCACCCCAAATACCTGGCAACTCATCGAAGAACTGCTGATAAGAAAATTCCAAACCAGATAGAGTCGCGTCGTCGATATTAATCGGCTGATTGATATTAACAGACTGAGTAAGTCCATTGCTTGGATTGGTAACTAGAGTTGCAACCGTGTTGTTAGAGAAGAAATTCTTCATATCTTTATGGAATACACCCAAAGACACATAGTCAGAATCTCCAAAATAGTACTCTAGTGATAGGTCTAAATTAGTAGACTCCAACGGCTTCAAAAATGGATTACCTGAGCTTTGAGAAAAGGACTGAAGTACCGCGGTATTATTTTCCGCGTCAGTGTCAATCCTCGCTGAGATATTGTAGTTATAACGCAGGTTTCCTAAACCAGGGTATGAAACAGCTTTAGACGCCGCAAAACGAGCAATCAAATCGTCACTCAACTCATACTTAACGTTTAAACTCGGCAATATCGTGTCATACGAACTTTCAGCAGCACGTGTATCGCGGAAACCATTAGAAAATGCAACAACGTCAGCAGGTAAGAGAGTCGCGGCTAAACCAGAAATAGTTGGGAACGTTTGCCCACCCGCTACTGTCGTATCCAAGTTCACATAACGTAAACCAACATTACCTTGCAAACGTCGGTCGCCATCAGCTGCAAAGTTAAGTCGGGCGTAGAACGCCGTATTCTCTTCAACCGTTGAGTTAATTTCAGCATCGGTATAGAAGCCACTGTCTTGGCCACGGCTGTCCAAATCGGCCGCAGTCCGTTGCCCTCTAAACGCGCCTAAAAAGTTATCAAAGTTTGTTACTAAGCTTGTGTCGGCGAAAACACCCGTGTTGCCAGGTAAACCACCAACATTACCATTATGGAAATTATCAAAAGTAACTAAACCAGTTTGGTTGTTTGAGAAGCCATTTGCATTAGTACTGCCGGCAAAACTAGAAACACCACCACGCCATGTTTCAGAAATATTACCCCAGTTGTAGTTCGACCATCGTGTTGTTTGGTCGCGCTCTGAATAACGTACGCCCACTTCTACCGATTTGAAAAAGTCCATCTCAAGATCATATTCCGCATCAAGTCTAACAGCGACTTCATCGCCTTCTGACTCCTCGATGTGATCCATTGCCGCGCGCCAAAAGTAATTGTTGGGGTCTGAGAAAAATTCAGCATCCGTTTGGCCAGAGCCTTGAGGTGCTAAGAATTGTACCGTAGGTGCGTCACCCTCACTTAGACGAATTTGAGTTCCGCCAATGACACCACCAAAAATTGACAAATCTAGCACGTCAGTTGTTGAATCAATGTATTGAAAGTCAGCGTTTAAGGTAAGCTTATCCGTTGCTTGAAAACCAAAATTCAATGAGAAGTCTTGTGTTTTCTTATTGCCCGTCTGCGCTCGAGTTTGAGGACCAAGGCCGCCAGCCACACCTTCAAGGGTGCCGCTGGTAAAACGGTTGCCACTGAAAACAGCATCTGCACCAACAGAACTACCAGCATCGTCAGAAAAGAACGCATACTCTAGCCAATTATTATCGGAATCCGAGCTGATGTATTCAGCCAATACCGAAAAGGTTTTATCTGTATTTTCGTATTGCAATGCCGCTGAGATGCCTTCACGCTTACGATTAGTTGACGTAGTACGAATGCCCGCATTAATCGGTGCAAAACGGCCTTGATCATCGGCCGTGTGGAAGCCAAATTGAGCGCCATCTGAACGAAAATCCAAGTCAGAATTTGCATAGCTCAATAAAACGCCGATTTCGCCGCCAGACACGTCAAAACGATTGCTGTATAAAGCCGAAACAGACGGCGTTGTTTCGCCCTCTAAGTCACCGTAGTTTGCTTGAGCAGAAACATTCAACACCCGCTCTTCCGAGTCAAACGGCTTACGGGTATTCAACTTGATTGTGCCAGCAATGCCACCTTCAATCATATCGGCCGTGTAATTTTTATAAATCTCGACACTACCTAATAGCTCTGGAGAGACATCTTGAAACGACAAACCACGTCCAGAGTCAGCTGAGAATGTGTCTCGGCCATTAAATTCTGAACGAGTATTTGGCAAACCGCGCAATGTAACGCCTGAACCTTCTGTAGAAAAGTGATCAGGGTCAGTCGGCGCCGCAAATCGCTCAATCGACACACCAGGAACACGTTGCAATGCTTCTAACACTGAAACGTCAGGCAATGCGCCAATGTCAGTGGCCGAAATAGCATCGACATGAGTATCGGCATTTCTCTTCAGCTCTTGTGCCGTTTTTAGACTGGCCCGAACACCGTAAACCGTTACTTCTTCAAGGCCATCTGTTTTGGCAGTGGCGTCTTGAGCATATACCGATGGTTGCATCGCAGCACCAACACACAATGCTAGCATAGTTTTTTTGAGTGGGAATCCCTGCTTGCTAGCGGCAGGTATTCTGTTAGATATGCCTTTGGCCATGATCTAATCTCCTTCTTTTGATAGTTTTATAATTTTTTGATACGCAAACTTAACTACGTCAGTGACCCTTTTTAGAGCTAAATTCTGCTGCCAGATTAGTTCCAAATAACGGCTCCATAGATCAAATGTAAACGTTTGCCGTCGTATTCAATAAAAAAGCAGACTGGTTAAAGGTCGCTAAAAGTTCGGGTTATTTGTATCACGCAATGAGTGGTTTTGTACCACTTGAGTCTTACTTTATGACAATACATTCATCATGTCATTAGCTTTTTTGTAAAAAAATTTCACCGACAAATACATTATATAAGAGTTTTTAAGGGTTTTTTTTAACTAAAACAGTGGCTTGCAAATAAAATTTTGAATTTCAGTTTTTTTAAAAAAATATTGTAGGCGCTGTTTTAATCGCAATATGCTTACCAAGAGACTGTCCACACCCTGACTTATGAAAGTTAATTACACAAAAATGATCGGTCGCGATTACAGTATTTGCTAGTAAGCTACTTTTGAAAAATTTCCTCTCAGTGGAAGAAATCAAGATACCTTGGCCGGTAGCTTTAATGAAGTGCGAGACAGCGTATAAAGTGGTGGCCAATATTAGGTTGAAAAGCCCGGTGAGACAGTTACCCCTCATTGCGATTTAAAAGATATTCAGGCCAATAAAACTTGGCCTAAACTGGCTACCGGGCTAATCCTCCCCTCTCAGGGATTGGTCTAACGTTTAGCGGTACAAAGCAGATCGCAGCTGATTTTCCTTGCTAAGCTGACTCACATCTTAAATAAGGCCAGTTTAGACTATGTAGTAAAATTGCTTTACCAATATCACTACTGCGGGCCAAGTTAAACGTTAATGTTTGGTTCGAGGCGACCATACACTCTTCAATTACAAGATCATACGGGTCCTTCTCGTATTTTGCATTATCTCCATCTCGATAGATCTGTGCAAGGTAGTTATCACCTTCTTGTAAAAAATCCACAGCAACAGTGACTGTTCGTGTTTGCTCCTTTGTGTGAGCGGCTAAATACCAATCACAGGTATTCCGGTCCTGAAGCTCTTTCATTCGATGATATATCTCAGCGCATCTATTTGCGGTGGGTGTCCGGCTCTTTATCGAAACACTCATCAAAGGCACAGTTGAGCGAAGGATTGTAATACGGCAAATGATGGCATAGACTAGGCCACGCTACTGTAGGGGAAGCTGGTGAAAAACCAGCACTGACGCGCAACGGTAAGGCTTGAATTCAGTAATGAATTTTCCAGCTAAGTCCGATTACCTACTAGCAACATGAGTTACCTCGCGAAAAGGTTCGTTTCATTCCACTGCTGCTTGTTATTTTTCTGCATAGAGCTTAGGCAGCTGCAAACCATTTCTAAAGATCCCTCATTGTTTCATTGCGGCTATTTGATGATAGTCATCGATAGATGGGCTTGTTTTATGATGTTTGCTTATATTCTCTATGTTTGATTTATACACTTTTATTCGACGCAGTATTTTCATGCTGCTCTCTGCTGTTCTCTTTTCTAGTAGCGTGGGTGCTGTGGAAATTCTGACCGTTGTTTCGCCGAGAAATACGGCGGATGTTGTCAGTGGTGCGCACCAGTTTCTGCAAGAAAATCCAGCGCATACCATTAACATACGCACCACGGATCAATTTAACGATCTATCTGAAACAGAGCGCCGTCAATTGTTAAATAGCGCTGATATTATATTCATTGGCGGGGTGTTTGGCGATTCGGTCAACCTGTTTAAGTCTTATCTTGATCATGGCAAGGGAACTAGTGATAAAGCTGGCGTTGAAGTCAAACTGAAATCATTTGTTGCAGTGCATAGTGATCGCCGTTTAGTGACTGCCTCGCATCTTCAGCAGCGTTTAATGCTAAAAGATGCGGATGTCGATGAGCTCATGAAAGACCCGCCCGCTGAAGCTGGCATTGATGTTATGCAATGGTCGCGAAGTCGTTTGGAAACTTTCTCACAATATCGTCAATGGCTATTGAGCAAAACCTTTTGGGCGGATAGAGACACGGCTAATGTGAATGGTTTGTTCAGGCACTTGGCGGCAATGGCCGGCGCGAATGTTAGCGTTCCTAAACCCCAGCTAAAAGCCCCCTTAAGAATAATCGTGGATGAAAAAGCCGTGGTCCTAGACACATTTTCTTTATCCACTGACTATCGCTGGGTGGCGATTGTCGATTATGAAACGGGTGGAAGGCCGGGTGAAAAGGCGCTGATCGATCAAATTTGCTCTCAGCTAAGTGAGAATATCAGCCAAGGTGCTAAACCTACTAAATGTTTGCGTGTTTTAGCCAAGTGGGGGGCGTCAACTGTTCGAGCGTTTAATGTGTTAGCTCGGCAGCGCGACAATATTGCCGCTGTGGTATCACTACAAAATTTCGTGTTAGGTGGCGGCGAAGGTCGGCAAGGGGTCAATCAGTCCTTGGAAAAATTAGCGGTGCCTGTGCTCAAAGGCTTGCGTTTAACCGATGCAACAGCCGATGAGTGGCGTGTTTCAGAAGAGGGCTTGCGTTGGGATAGTGTACATTACCGCGTGGCGATGCCAGAGTTACAAGGAATATCGCAGCCGTTAGTGTTAGCGGCCATGAGTAAAGCCAGTATCGATAAAAAAACCGGCGTTAAACTCGCTTTGTCTGAACCCATTGCATCGCAAGTGTCATTGCTGACACGCAAAGTTAGCCGATGGTTAAGCTTGCAGCAAAAGGTCAATAAGAATAAAAAAATTGCGATCATTTATTACAATCACCCTCCAGGTAGACATAATATTGGCGCTGATAATCTCAATGTGCCGGAGTCTTTATTAGAAATTTTGCAGCATTTTAAACGCATCGGCTATAACACTGGGGAGTTGCCTGAAACGCGAGAAGCTTTGCTGGATATGTTGCAAGATCGAGGTGTTAATTTGCCGGAAAATCGAACTGCTTTGCAAGAGATGTCAGCAAAAGTGGTGACGGTTTCCGGTGCTCAATATCAACAATGGTTTGATCAATTACCACCTCTTATTCAAAGTGAAATGGAGAATGGCCCCCTCGGTTATTTGCACATCATGCTGCAAACAGCCGTTACCTTTGAAAACCCGGATATAGCGCAACGTTTAGTGCGGCGTGTGGTTGAAGACTTAAAGCACGCGGTGGAAGGGGCCGACCATAAAGGCCGTGACCGCGTTATGGATTTGTTAGGTCAACTTAAAACACTGTATGCTGAGCCGGTTCAGAAGGTAGGTGTTAATCCGCAGGTAGACTGGGAAAAAGCCCAAGAGTTGGTTGATGCAATTGTTGCTAGTGGCGTAGAAGGCATTCGTGGCTGGGGCAAAGCGCCAGGCAATGTCATGGTGCACAATGAGAGAATACTGATTCCAGGGGTTCGCTTTGGCAATATTTTTGTTGGGCCGCAGCCGCCGCGTGGTTGGGAGTTAAATGAAGAAATTTTGCATGCTAACTTATCATTTCCACCGACGCATCAGTATCTTGCGTTTTACCAATGGTTACGTCATGAGTTTGCAGCCGATGCGTTGGTGCATTTAGGCCGACATTCAACCTACGAATTTTTACCGCGGCATCGTGTTGGTGTTGGTGATGTGGATTATCCACTGGCTTTAATTGACGACTTACCTAGCGTTTATCCCTACATTGTTGATGGTGTCGGCGAAGGTATTCAAGCAAAACGTCGAGGTCTGGCGGTGATGGTGGATCATTTGACTCCGCCGTTGGAAAGCACTGAATTGTATGATCGTTTACTTGAGTTGCGGCAACTGGTTGAAAGCTATGAAGCCGCACCAGAGGCCGCTGGCGCTATGCGTCACAGGGCGATTGCAGCCATTAAGAAGTTAGTCGATGAGTTGAAGCTCAAAGATGAGCTGACTAAAAGCATGGAAGGTGAACTTGAGATTCGTGGTGTCACCGCTTATGACCAAGTTGATGATGAGCTATTAGTGCATGAGGTCGGTCATTATTTAACCAAGCTGCAAGAAGATTTCATGCCCCTCGGTTTGCACGCTTTTGGCCAAGCATGGTCTGCTGACGCGATCGATACTATGTTGTCGTCAATGGCGCAAGGAACAGAATCCAAACAGGTTGAAGCTGATTGGAAACCCAAGTTAAGCGCATCGCCAAAAGCGGAAATGCAGGCTTTGGAAGCGGGGCTTAATGGTCGTTATATTGTGCCAGGCAAAGGTAATGACCCGATTCGAACCCCAGAGGTGTTGCCGACAGGGCGTAACTTTTTTGCCTTAGATGGTGGTTTAATTCCCTCTAGATTAGGCTACGCAGTGGGGGTTGATTTAGCGCAAAAGGCACGTGCGGTCACGGCCGCAGATGAGGCGGATGCGATCATTTTGTGGGCTTCAGACGTGGTACGCGACGAAGGCGCAATGATTGCGTTTGGTTTTGACATGCTCGGGGTTAAACCTGTTTGGAGCAGTCGCGGTATTGTTAAAAGCCTGGAACGTTTAGATATTGCCAATATGCAAGAAAATGGTGTGGCACGGATTCGTCGAGATACGTTGTATACCACCTCAGGTTTGTTTCGAGATCTGTATGGTGCTCACATCATCTGGCTTGAGACGGCTGTGTTAATGGCATTAGACGCCTCTGCAGATGAAATCCGACGACAATATCCGGCCTTAACATTAGCGCTGAACGCCGCCTTAGAACCGCTGGGTAAGAAACGACACGCTGGCACCGAGTCATTGGCTATTAATCATGTCGCTGCGCAATGGGTCAAGGATGCAAGCAAGGCCTTGCGACAAGGCCGTAATGCTCAACAAGTTGGACGTGAGGCGGCCTATCGTATTTTTGGTGATGCGCCGGGGACTTATGGTGCTGGGGTGAATCGCTTGGTCGAACGTTCTGGCAGCTGGGACCAACGCTCTGAAATTGCTGAGGTGTATGTGCGCCGGATGGGTCATGCATATGGCGCGAACTTGCAAGGTGACGCTCAACAAAGTTTGTTTGAGCAACGTTTGGCAAGCGTTGGCAATACCTATTTAGGTCGCTCTAGTAATCTCTACGGTTTGTTAGATAACAACGATACCTTTGATTATTTGGGTGGCCTAAGTTTAGCCGTTGAGATCACCAAAGGTCAGGTGCCGGAGAATTTTATTTTGTCGCACCCCGACAGCACTAATATTACTATTGAGCCTTTGAGCACCGCCTTATTATCAGAACTACGGGGGCGTTTCTTAAACCCGCAATGGTTAAAACCGTTAATGGATGAGGGCTATGCTGGCGCTAGAACCATGGGCAGTGAGTTTTTTGAATATCTATGGGGATGGCAAGTAACCAATCCAGATGTGGTTAAGAGTTGGGTTTGGGATGAAGTTAAATCAGTTTATATCGACGATAGATATGATATTAACTTAGATACATTCCTAGAAGAAAATCATAATGTGCATGTCAAAAGCAATATGCTGGCAGTGATGCTAGTCGCTGCACAAAAAGAATTTTGGCAGGCTGATCAAGCGACATTGCAACAAATTTCTCAGCAATTCACCGATCTAATTGTCGAAAATGGCTTACCCGGCAGTGGGCATACGTCACCTAATAGCCCAGTGTTTGACTTTATTCAGCCCTATGTCTCTGAAGAGAGTTATGCACAAGTGCAATCTATCTTACAGGCCGCAAAAATTGATTCTACCGTTGTTGCTGCGCCATCCACTATTAGTGAGATTACAGAAGTTGATTTATCAACGCCTCAAGAAGCCTCTAAACAAACTCCCGAAGCTAATCAAGCAACGGCGACTAAAGCAGATGCAGAAAGTAGCGATGCTAAACCACTGTCTGAGTTAGTGGATTATCGCTGGTTATTCCTGCTGCTTGCACTGCTAGTCACCATTGGTGTTATTAGAGGCGCGCGAGTCCCCAAAAATTTTGATTCAGAAGGTGACTCTACATTAGGCGATTCCGCTAACGCGACTCACTCAACAACAAACGATTAGGTTTACATTATGTTTGATGGTTCTTCATTTGGTGTCATGCACGCACTGGTTAGTTATTTACTACAGCCGGTTATTTGGTTATTGATGGCATTAACTGCTTGGTCCGTCGTTGAGATTGGAAGCCTGTTGACCGAACGTTTTATTGGTTTAAAGCGCTGGCGTAATAGTGGACAGATTGAGCAACTTGAACAATTGGCGGCTAAGCGTATAGAACGTACAGATTTTTTGACTCGTATTGCACCAATGTTAGGTCTAATGGGAACATTGATCCCTCTAGGGCCGGGTTTATCGGCACTCGGTGAAGGAGAGTTGAGTATCTTAACCACAGCGATGAGTGTGGCGTTTGATACAACGGTTTTAGGTTTGTTAGTGGGGATTATTGGCTTCGTTTCGGGTCGCCTACGCCGTCGTTGGTATGAGCAAACCTTAGATCAAATGGAGAAGTCGCTGGAACATTCGATTCACAATCCGAGAGCACCACAAGCATGAATGATTTAAGCGCAATGGTGCAAAGCAAACATGAGCAAAGCTTGTCCAGCCAGAATCAATCTCAGCAGCATCGAAATAGCACTCACTCAAAACGGCACATGCGGCGTTGGCGTGCCACGCGCTTTGATGCGCAAGATGAGGAACCGTTAGGCCCATTAGCCAATCTACTGGATCTAATGTTGGTGTTTGCCTGTGGTTTGATTGCGGCCTTAATTAGCATGAGTAAAAACATTGATGAACATTTCACACAAGACAACAAGCCAGTAGCGGCGGAGCGGGTTATTGAAAAGGGTAAAGAAATTCCGCAGATGCCCAAGCAAGGTGAATCGGCGGGGGAAGGGTACGAATCGGTAGGCCAGGTTTATCGTGACCCTAAAACAGGTAAGCTAATTTTAATTGGTAAATAAACAGATGCTTACCCTATATAAGCGAGATAGAGCAATGAATTTATCATTTTTAGCCTGTACTCTGGTTGCGCTGGTCTGGTTAGAGGCAGCCGATGCAGAACCGATAAAACCGCGACCAAGTCCCTTGCCCACTAACGCGTTGAGCACAGTGCTTCATGCAAATAGTCATTTTATAGCACAGCGTCAAGGGCGCTATTTTTTCGTTGACCTAAAACAAGCGCACCGTGTGTTCTCGACCTCGAGTGTGAATGGCGGCCAAGCGGATGATGTGACGACTTTGGTTAACTTTCAAAGCATGGAAGCGACAGGGCATGACGATCGTTTTACAGAAATTTTATCGCTAAGCGATGTGGCATATCATCAACAAGTTGCGAGCCAGTTGCAACGAGCGCCTGAAACAATGACATTGATGGGAACGGCGGCTAATATTAATCATACTGTTCATGTGCAACAACAATTCCGTGATATCACCGTGGATGCATTTGTGACGGCAGGTGTGAAAGGCAATGCCTTGCGTGCGGGGGATACCGCGAACTGGTATCAAGGAAAAACAGGGAACGAGCGCATTAATGCGGATCTGACGATTAGAAGTACGGATAACCCTGAGGCTGAAAATCACCATAACCATCATGGCACTATCAACATCATGGTGTTCGTCAACCGTGCATTGAGTGCTGGTGCACAAGCAAAAGCCATCGCGATACTCACAGAGGCAAAATCAGCGGCATTAACGGAATTGGCGATTTCGAGCACGCGATCACAACATTTAGCAACGGGTACTGGCACCGATCAATACAGTATTGCGACACCATTAGATGCAACTTTACCTGCATTAAGCAGCGCCAGTGGTCATTTGAAATTAGGTGAGTTGCTAGGAACAGCAGTACGAGAAGCGGTGTTGCAAGCATTGCACTTACAAAATGGCTTGGCAGCGTCAGCCACACGTAATATTCATCACGCCTTAACACGATTTGGTTTTAAACAAGATGTTTTTATGTCGCAATTAGCGTCAGCTCTCTCAGCAAAGAGTCTGCAGTTGCTACAGAAAAATAAGCAATCGCTACTCACTGAGCCGAAACTTGTAGCGGCTGCTTACGCTTATGCTGCGGTGTTAGATCGCTTGGAATACGGTAGCTTGTCCCAACATATTGCCATAGACATCCTACTAGACCAAGCCGTTAATGCCTCACTAGCGGTGTCCGGTCATAGTGCTCAGTGGCCGCATTTTCGCCGACAATTACAGCAATATAGAAAAAAAGGGATTGAACCTGTGGCGTTTTTTACACAGGCAATAGCCATTGGCTGGGAAGATAAGTGGCGTTGAATGAAATGGCATGGGTACTGATGACAGAAGCAGCTAAAAAAGTGATGCGGCAACGATTACTCGTACTGCCCATGATCTTGTGTGTGGCGGTGGCCGCATGCCAGTCTAGTCCTAATCTGGCTGATGTTAGCCGTGAAAGAGAACTCAACCCCAACCATTCCACGGCTTTAGAAAACAACAATCGGCCGCTGATTAAAATAGCGATGCTTCATTTAGAATTGCGCTACGCCGACCTTGAACACAATGCGCTGTTACTCGAGCAAGGTATTAAACAAGCGGCGGCACAAGGTGCTGAATGGATAATGACGCCAGAATTGGCATTGACGGGTTATCGCTTTGATTTGCAGATAGGCACTGAGTGGATTACCGTCGGCCCTGATCAGTATGTACAGCGTATCCAGCAGCTGGCTGATGAATTAAAGGTCGTGATTTTTTTGAGTCACTTGGAACGCGCTGGAAATCAGTCAAACAGCAATGGCAACGCCCAGTCTAATCATGCCGTGGACACGGCATCGAGCTCGATCTACAACACCTTATTCGTCATAGACGCGCAAGGTGATATTATTGCTCGACATCATAAAATTAATACTATTCCCGTGTCTGAAGATTGGTCAACACCAGGAGCGGTTCCCGCATTAATTACCGTTGATGATTACTCCGTAGGTTTGTTGATTTGTGCAGATGCCTGGCCATCGCAACATGCTGAATATTTGCAAGCGCACGGTGCTGAAATATTAGTCTCTAGTGCCAGTTGGGCACCTGGGCTTTATGGCCCTGAAGATACTTGGGAGAAACGCTCATTAGAAACGCAGTTACCATTATTCGTGAATAACCGTACTGGCATTGAACGACTATTTGATCTATGCCAATCAAGCAGCGTAGTGGTCAAT
>JAESTB010000051.1 GCA_016763815.1 Arenicella sp. | reverse complement strand
TATTCAATTTTTCTTCTGCGGCGCTGATGGCATCCTGCGTGCCTACATGCATCCAATGCCCGTCTATTTCCAAGCCGTACAGCCGGCCCAAAGCTGCCGCCTTTCTGAATATTTCCCGATTTGAAAAAGCACCGTCCGGCATACCGCTATATAAGCTAGGCTCCACTAATTGCACACCGCCAAACATAAATGGCGCGCTATCGGCGTCGTCTCGAAACTGCACTGTCCGGATCTTACTTGTAGGATCACTGACACCCGCAAAAAAATCACCAACGCCATCATAACCGAGCGCGTTTTCTGTGGGGACCAATAGCAATAATACATCCATCTTTTCGGGCTGCCACGCCGCTCGAATTAGGTGTAGCTGCGCCTCAGCGGCGTCGACCCAAAGCGCATCTGAATTGAGGACAAAGAAAGGGTCTTTACCCAGCAGAGCAAGCGCTTTTTTAACACCTCCCCCAGTCTCCAGCAGCGCGTCTCGTTCATCAGATATCAGCACTTGGCCCGACCAAATTTCCCCGGACAGGTGCCGCTCAATCTGATCCGCCAAATGGTGAACATTCACCACAGTTTGCTGGACACCGGCTGACGCTACGTGGGCAAGCAGACGATCAAGCAAAGTAATGCCTTTAACTTGCACCAGCGGTTTTGGCAGCGTATCGCTGAGCGTGCCCATACGGCTACCGAGCCCGGCTGCAAGTATCATTGCTTTACTGCCGAGCGTCATAACAACCCTTCAAGCAGCACCTGCCAGCGGCTTTGGTACAGTAAACAGCGCTTTTAACACTGTTAGAGATAAACCTTGAACTTAATATAATGCAGACTAAAACGAGCAATAAGATTGTAGTGAGCATCCGTTTGATAGCGCTTGCTATGGGGCTAATGAGTCAATCAGTGACGGCGCAAGTTGCTAGCAGCGAGAGTCGCGAGATTAGCCCACATGCTGATCAAGCCGATGCGGTTGAAGCTAGAAACGATCAACAGCGGTCCCCGCTGATTGATACTAAGCCAGTTCGTCAGCAAGACCTAAACTCAGCCAAGCAAAACCGACCGGGTATTGAGCCGGCCACCTTAGCCGTCAATGATTGCAGTGAGGCGCCTAGAGAAACCAGCCGACCACGTAGACGCCCAGCGTACCCAGTTTTGGTTTTCGAAGCCGATTACTGTAACCCCGATAGGCTTGCTCCACCAAAAGCCTTGCTGCTACCTGACCTCGCGCCAGTGCCGGATCGCTGGCGTATTGTAGAGTCACTAGGCTATCCAGAGAATAGGTGGGACCCATACAATAATAACAATCCGCTGAAAGGCGATAAACCGGTGTTTGGTAAAGATTGGTTTTATAATCTATCGGCAATTTCAGATACGGTGTTTGAACCTAGAAATTTTCCGCTACCAGTAGGTAACGCCACGACCGCTAGACCAGGGCAATTAGATTTAATTGCCGATGGTGATCAGTATTTGATCAACCAAAACTTAATTGTCGAGAACGTGATTTACCGAGGAGACACCGTTTTCAGACCACCTGACCACGAATTTCGCTTGATTACCGTGTTTAATATTAATCACACTGTTAGTGATGAAATAGGCGCACTCAAAGCCGACCCAGCAGAAGGTGACACGCGTACAGAAGGCTATGTCGGTATTCAGGCCGCGTTCTATGATTACCATATTAGAAACGTTTCTGACCGCTTCGATTTCGATAGTTTTCGCATCGGAATTCAACCGTTCAGCACTGATTTTCGCGGTTTCCTATTTCAGGATAACCAACTGGGCATAAGGTTGTTTGGTACGCGTAACAACAATATCTTCCAATACAATCTTGCCTGGTTTCGACGGCTCGAGAAAGAGTCGAACAGTGGTTTGAATGACATCACCGATGACTTGCGCAAAGATGATATTTTTGTGGCCAACCTGTATTGGCAAGATTTTCCGACTAAAGGCTTTATCTCGCAGGCGTCGATTACCCACAATCGCAACCGAGAAGCCGATGATTTCTTTTTTGATGACAATCAGTTTATCGCACGGCCAAGTTCTTTAGGCTTTGAGCGCGGCCGCGATTACGATGTAACCTATTTAGGCTTAAGCGGCGACGGCCATTTCGGCCGTAATAATCTGACCTTCTCGGCTTATTATGCTTTCGGTGACGCCACTAATGGTGTATTTACCAATCAAGAAACTGATATCAGCGCTTACTTTTTCGCCGCTGAAGCCTCGCGAGACTACGATTGGATTCGTGCTCGTGTTTCATTCTTACACTCAAGTGGCGACGACGATGCCTTTGATACTGACGAGGGCGGTTTCGATGCCATTTTTGAAAACCCTCAGTTTGCTGGTGGCGACACGGCGTTTTTTATTCGCCAGAACGTGCCACTAATTGGCGGTGGGCGTGTGGCGTTAAACGGTCGCAACTCGATTATTCCATCGTTACGCTCATCTAAAGAACATGGTCAGTCTAATTTCACCAATCCTGGTGTTACTTTAATTGGTATCGGCGCCGATTTCGATTTAACTCCGCAGACTCGCTTATCGTTTAACCTTAATCAAATGTGGTTTGATGAGACTACTACTCTAGAAGTAGCGAGAAACCAGAGCCGAGTTCGAAAAAACATTGGCCAAGATATTTCGGCTGCCTTGATATGGCGACCACTGGCAACTCAAAATGTTGTGCTTAGGCTGTCGGCTGCGGTGTTGAATCCAGGCAGTGGCTTTGAAGATCTCTACGGCGATAGCACGCCGTATTCAGTGTTGGGCAACTTGATCCTAGCTTACTAATAAAACGACTTAATTAATTAGATAAAACATGACGATCAATCAGGCTAATATTGCCGCAAATAGAATCACTGGCAAGATAACCCCGCGCTTTGTATTGCCGCTGGTGATAGTGCTACTTGGGTCAATAATCGGAATTGCTAAATTGATGGCGGCTGGTGGTGAGGTTCCGCAGCAAGTTGATTATCCGTTTTATCCGCCCGCACCTAAGTCGCAAACACAAAGCTTGGCTGATACTAAGTCGCAAGGTTGTGTTAGTTGTCATACGTCGTCAGATAGGCACACAATGCATAGCAACCCGGCCGTGGTGTTAGGTTGTACCGATTGTCATGGCGGTGATTCTAAGGTACAGGCACCTGATGATCACGGTGCCTTTGTAAGCATTAGTAGTCATTTTCGCAAAGATCAAAAAGCTGACTCTGAGCATCTCACGGAGATCGACGAGCATGTCTCAGATAAAGCCAGCAGCGACGCTAATGATGGCGATGATCAGTCTGAGGGAGCCGGTAGCCACGCAAAGAATTCTGATAGCAGCGGACATGGCAAAGAACATAAAGAGTACAAGCCCGATTATCGTGCGGCCATGGACGCAGCGCATGTAACGCCTACATTACCAAAGACATGGCATTATCCTTCAAGCGCCAACCCAGCGCATGCTTACACAGTCTTAAACGCTGAGAGCCCCGAGTTTGTTCGCTTTGTTAATCCTGGTGACTACCGAATAGCCGAAGAAGCCTGTGGCGCATGTCACCTGCCAATTATTAAAGCCGCTAAGCGAAATCTGATGACCACCGGCGCCATGCTTTGGGGCGGGGCATCATACAATAACGGTATTCTGCCCTTTAAAAACTACATTCTGGGCGAGGCCTACACGCGTGAAGGCCTGCCTGCTGGCATGCTAGGGCCATTGGTTGAAAACCCAGAAGTACTGGCTAAAAAATACGGTGTGCTTCCGTACTTAGTGCCTCTACCCGCGTGGGAAACAGTTAAGCCCGGAGATATCTTTCGAGTCTTTGAGCGCGGTGGCCGTAACTTAACTAATCTATTTCCAGAAACCGGCTTGCCCAACGCATTAGGCCAGTTACAAAGACTAGAAGAGCCCGGTCGACCAGATATACGACAATCGAATCGTGGGCCCGGTACTGGTGCACGTATTTCCGTGCCGGTTATTAACTTAACTAAAACACGCTTGAACGACCCGATATCATGGTTCCTCGGTACCAATGACAACCCAGGCGATTATCGTTCATCCGGTTGTAGCGGTTGCCACGTTGTTTACGCTAATGATCGAGACCCTAAACACTCGGGCCCCTACGCAAAATTCGGTAACTTAGGTCATACACAGACTAATGACCCAACGATTCCTAAAGGCGAACCGGGGCATCCATTGAAGCACGAGTTTACCCGTGCGATTCCGACCTCACAGTGCATGATTTGCCATATGCACCAACCGAATATGTTCGTCAATACCTTCCTGGGTTACACCATGTGGGATTACGAGTCGGACGCGCCGTTTATGTGGCCTGAAGAGCAACAGTACCCGACAGATTCTGAGATACGCAAAATTAATCAGCGTAACCCGGAAGAGGCAGCGATTCGTGGTAAGTGGGCAGATCCCGAGTTTGTTGCAAATGTCTCAGAGCTTAATCCCCAGTTGAGAGATACCCAGTTCGCCGACTATCATGGCCACGGCTGGAACTTTCGCGCGGTATTCAAACGTGATCGGGATGGCACATTATTAGATGCAAAGGGCGGCGAGATTAGTGATGACGACCCTGAGAAATTTAAAAAAGGCGTACACATGTCGTCGATTCATGCAGATAAAGGCATGCATTGTTCAGACTGTCACTTCTCACAAGACTCACATGGCAATGGCCATATCTACGGTGAAGTTGCTAACGCGGTTGAGATCGACTGCGTTGATTGCCACGGTACCGCCGATAAATATCCGAACCTTGCTACTTCTGGCCCAGCGGCGCCTCCGGGCGGTAATAAGCTTGCTAGCTTAAGAAATCCAGACGGTAAATTACGCTTCGAGTGGGTCGGTAAAAAATTAATTCAACGCTCTTTATTGAATCCTGAGTTAGAGTGGGAAATGTCGTTAGTGAAAGACACTATTAACCCAAGTCATCCAGGTTACAACGAGAAAGCCGCGCTAGCAAAAACAGTCAGCAAAGACACGGCTAAGCAAGATTGGGGGCAGGGTGTTTCCAAAGACAACCGCGCGCACAGCGATGATGAGATGGAGTGTTATTCATGCCACACTTCTTGGACAACCTCGTGTGCCGGCTGCCACTTGCCGATTGAAGCTAATTGGAAGACCGAGCGTAACCACTATGAAGGCGGCGAATCGCGGAACTATGCTACCTATAATCCTCAAGTAGCACGCGATCAAATGTTTCAGCTAGGCCGCCGTGGAGGTATCAACGGTGGGCGAATAGCGCCTGTGAGATCATCATCGGCGTTAGTATTGTCATCGACTAATGCTAATCGAGAGAAAATCTACATTCAGCAGCCGCCAATTTCTGCCAGTGGTTTTAGTTCACAAGCATTCGCACCGCATTTCCCACATACCACACGCTTAGAAGAAACAAAAACCTGTGACGATTGCCATTTGTCGGAAAACAACGATAACAACGCCATCATGGCGCAGTTGTTGTTACAAGGCACTAACTTCGTGAATTTTGTTGGCTATAACGCATGGGTAGGTACTGAAAAGGCCATTTCAGCGGTTCAAGTCACCGAATGGGAAGAGCCACAAGCCGTGATCGGTAGTTACTTGCAAAAGTACGCCTATCCAGATTGGTTTAAAAAGCATCAAGACAATGATCAAGAACTACAGACCGCGTATGAGCATAAATCTGAGCGTGCATCTTGCTTGCAGTTGCGAGGTGAATATCTGTTTGTTGCCGAAGGTAAAAATGGCTTCCGTGCTTACGATGTAGCGAATATCGCCAATAAAGGTTATAGCTTACGGTTTGTAACGGCGCCGTTTAGCCCACTAGGACATGACACTAAGGTTAAGACTGATAACGCCACTTGTATGGCATTACCCACTAACCAAAATATTGCACCAGAGCGTAATCAAGGTGACTTGATGCGCATTGATAACCAAGAACAACCGTTTCACCCGATCTATAACTATGCGCTTGTTACTGATTCGAAAAGTGGTTTGATCTTGGTCGATGTAAACACCTTGGTTGACGGCGAGTTTCGTGACAATTTTCTGGAGGCGCAACTGGTTTGGAATGACGCTGGAATTTTAGATGGCGCCAAACATATTGTTATTGGTGGTTACTACGCTTACATTATCGCCGATGCGGGTTTGGTGATCGTTAATCTAGATAACCCACTGCAGCCTAAGGTTGAACAGGTGATTGAGCTGAATGATGGTCGCGCGTCGGCACTGCAGTTTCGTTATTTGTTTGTCACCGATGCTGATGGCCTTAAAGTCATTGATGTCACTCAAGGCAAGAAAGCCAAACTATTGAGTAATAACACTATTGCTCTGGAAAACGCTCAGAGGATCTATGTTGCTCGGACCTATGCCTATGTTGCTGCTGGCGCAGAAGGTTTAGCCATTATCGATGTTAAGCGGCCAGATAATATCAAGCTACTGCAAAAGTTCGATGCTGACGGCCAGATCAATGATGCACGCGACGTGGTTGTTGGCAGTACCAATGCCAGTTTATTCGCCTACGTGGCCGATGGTGTCAATGGTTTGAAAGTTGTGCAACTTACTTCGCCGGACTCACAACCAAAGTTTTACGGTTTTAGCCCAGAGCCCAAGCCTGAATTAATTGCTTGGCGTAAGACTAAATCTCCTGCGATTGCGTTGTCGAAAGGGATGGATAGGGACCGTGCAGTAGACGAAACGGGCGGTCAAATAGCGGTATTCGGCCGACTCGGATCGCGACCTTTAAACTTAACTGAAATGCGAAAGCTTTACCTTGATGAAAATGGTAAGCCGTGGACCGTTAACAATAACGTTGATGCGACAAAACGAGTCGATATTAAGACTCAGGGCGAGGCTAAATAAGCTTGCCTATGTCCAATATTAAAGTCGCATTGTTATTGCTTCTGAGCCTACTCAGCGGCCTTTCATCAACCAGTGGAATCGCCACCGAGCTTAGCGCGCAAACGGGAGCCCAGTTGCCTCAATTTGCACCGCAAAAGCATATGGGCGTTGCCACCTGTGGGAATTCTACCTGTCACTCGGTAAAACAGCTCGAAGAGCCCAGTAATGTTTTACAAAATGAATATCGGACTTGGCTGTTTCACGACCGCCATTCAAAAGCGTACACAACTTTACTCAGTGAAGAATCGCAAAGGATCGCCTCTAAGCTTGGGATTAAAGAGGCGGCGAACTCCAGTGTGTGTTTAGACTGTCACGCCGATAATGTGCCGATCGAGCAGCGCGGTGAAGAGTTTCATATGACTGACGGGGTTGGTTGCGAAGCCTGCCACGGAGGATCTGAGAACTGGCTGGGTCGTCATACGATCAAGCCTTATAGCTTGCAACGCAACTTAGATGACGGTATGTACCCGAGCGCTAATTTGGCTGAGCGCACTAAATTGTGTGTCAGTTGTCATGTCGGCAGCGAAAAAAAATTGGCTAATCACAATATAATGGGGGCAGGGCACCCGCGTTTAGGTTTTGAGCTAGACACCTTTACCATCCGTCAGCCAGAGCACTACATTGTTGATGAGGATTATCGTCAAAGAAAAAATCCAGATAGCCCAGTTCGTCGGCTATTGGTTGGCTCAGCGGTACACGCACAATCAGTAGCTAAAAACTTGGGGGGCTCACTGATTAACAACCCCCAAGGTCACCCCGAAATTGCTCTCTATGACTGTCATTCATGTCATCATTCTTTGAGTGATTTGAAGTGGAAGCAGCGTCCTAGCACGGCAGGCTTAAAGCCTGGTGCGATCAGGTTGAACGACAGTAGTTTTATTTTATTAGCGGCACTTACCGGTGCGCTTGACAGTACGTTGCAAGATGACATGTTGCGCGCCGTCAAAGCCTTACATTCGGCCTCTAGCAAATCGATACGTGAGCTACAATTAGCCGCTGGTGAGTTACAAGTATTAGCGCTTACTAGCCAACGTATGTTTGAAAACATAGCGTTGACAGAAGCAGATAAGCGTAAAATGATTGAAGATCTTATGTGGCTCGGCGTGAGAGGCGAGTACCGAGATTACATTTCTGCTGAACAAGCCGTAATGGCAATGGATGCCTTAAGTTATAGTCTGCCAGAAGAACCAAGCCTAACTGAAGTAATTAATAGGGCGTATCAATATACTCAGAATGACGAAGCGTATAAATCTGAAAAGTTTAGACAGGATCTTGAGGCATACTTGAAGCTTAAGTAGGGTTTGGTATTGCGTCCTTTTTAATAGGTAATGGCCTAAACATACTCAAACTGTGTGAAAACTCAAATTTCAAATTTGCCAAGAGTGTCTGGTGAATTAGTTCGCAGAGAGGGTAAATAAGCTCTCTAATTGGTTGATTTGGCGTTAGCCAATCAAAGTGTTTACTCTAAAAGTCTTGAAGCTTAAAACTAAGCTCACAAGCTCAGTTTTTAGTTTTCTCACAACTCAAAGCGGTCGTTCAAGGCCTGTTAGATAAGGGCTTTGACGCCTTAAATTATGATGGTGTATCTGCCGAGTGTGGCCGCTGGTAACTCTAACTGTACAAACAAAAAGGGAAATAATGACCGAATCTGAAGACTATCCGACAATCGGCGCCGATGATATCGGCGTTATCAACGAAGCTGGTGAAAACGTTCGTATCGTTGCGTTTATGAGCAAGCCCTTCGCCTGGAAGGTAATCGAAGTTGCTGCTGATGGCCATGCGCTGATCGATGCCTCATCCAATTATTCGGCGGAGGCACTGACTAACGATGCCAAGTCAAACGTTTTGCAACTGGAGCTGCCTGCCGGAGACTACGAACTCACCAGCAAATTTATATTGCAGAAAAGCGGACGTCCGCCTGAATATGAAGGCTTTCATTTTATGATTCCGGCAGGGGTATTACAGATGTATCTATCTCGTGGGCTGGTTCTCTACATCAGCCGGGCTGGGGAGAGGGTCATCCCTATTTTTCAGCCCCTGACCTATAATCTGATCGGTGATATCTCACTGGGTGTCTATATTGGGTGCGTTCCAACTACCGTTATAGCCGGGGAAAAGTTTGACGAGGCAGACCTGATCAGTAACAAGGCCAGTGTGCAACCGGGTGAAACTATAAAGGTTTGGAAGGATGCCCAGGGAGCGATACAGATAACACCGGCTGATGCCGGATGAAAATGAAAAGGAGGGACAAACCAGAATGGCGCTAAGTTAAGCAAATAAGGACATCCATCTTTAATATAGAACCCTAGACTCTATTTGAGCCCGTATCCAAATGTCGGAGGTCATTTTTATTCAAAAGGCTCTAGGGAGTGGTCTAAATTAAAAAATCGTTGTGTCCTGACGCAGTTTGTCGAACAAGGACTGTTTTCTATGCGAGTTTCGGTCTCACCGCAAGGTGATGATTGCTTGAGATCTGATTTGAAACTTAAATATTAGAGTGAATTAAAAAGCAATTCGTGCCGACGCGTTGATGGTTGCCGTTTATACCCTCGGCCTTCGCATACTCGTCTAACAATGTGTTCATTCCCGACCCAGCATTGAAAATGCGACTCAAACTCGGTCGTTAGCACTTTCCAAGCGTCAAAGTCTAAATTTAATCGTCTTAATATGGTCGGCTGAGCTGGGTCTATGTGGCCACGCTTATACCCCGAGGGCAGCTGCTCATCTCGAATCACTCGGCCAGTCCAATCCACGAGTTCCAAGTAGTCTTTAAGTTTAAATGGGATTCCAATAT
>JAESTB010000585.1 GCA_016763815.1 Arenicella sp. | reverse complement strand
GGTGCGTATGCATCAAGGGCGGCCGCAATGCAGTGCCTAAATCCAGATGGGTTCGCTACAGGAAGTAGTCAATACCGTTTTTGCAGGAGCAAAAAAACGGAGAATATTGCGGGAAGTTTTACCCAGCACAACCTTAGAAAATATCAGGCATGAATAGGTTTAATCGATGGCATATCGATTAAACAAAGGTCTCGACTACGGGCCGGAATTTGATTGGGCCGTTGACTCTGGTTGGCTAATGGGTGACCCTGACTCACTAATGTTGTTTTTTAAAGGAACATAATACTGTCGGTGAATAAATAAGGATGCAGATGTTAAAAAGTACTATTATATTTTTCTCAATTATTTTTTGTAACGTAAGTTTTGCTAATGAATTACCAATAAAAGTTAAGATCGACACAGCTCTAGAAGCTATCAGAGATTCACATAATATACCTGCGCTATCAGTCGCAATAATCGATAGTGGGCATGCAATTTATGCAGCTGGTTTTGGTTTCACTGGTGAAGATCAGTCACAAGTTGTTACAGCACATACTTTGTTCCGTGTGGCTTCAATCACAAAATTGTTCACAGCCCAGGCGATTGTTCAATTAATCGAAAATGATAAACTTCATCTAAAAGATAGAGTGGATAAATATATCAGTCACTTTGAAGGCAGTGATATTAGGATTATTGATCTTATTACACATACTTCTGGTTTAAGTGATTCGGTCAAGCCAGTTAAGATTGAAGAAAATCGTAGCTTTGAAGATTACCTTAATGAAACTTTATCTAATAACGGGGTTGCTAGCAGTAAAGATTTTGAATATGCAGATTTGAATTTCAATGTCTTAGGAAAAGTTATTGAAGTTGTTACTGGTTTAAGCTATTTCGACTACATCCAATTGAACATATTTAATAAGCTAGAGATAAAAAATAGCGGGTATAAAAGTGTCAATAAAGAATTTAAGCCTGCGGTTTCGCCGCATTATAATTACGGCTTCGTATTTAGTGCTCCCACAAGATCTTTTGACCCTTCGTTTGCACCGAGTGAGGGTCTTATTTCATCTGTAGAAGATTTATCTGTTTGGGTTCAAGCTGTCCTAGAACAAGATGAACGTCTACTTAGTAAGCAGTCTTATCGTGAGATGTTTGTACCTAGAGCGAAAACTTCGTGGGGTAATATTCAGATGGGATTAGGGTGGCAGCTTTATCAGAATAATGATGAGTTTATTGCACAACATGCGGGCAGTATTACTGGGTATAAATCATTATTGATTACTTACCCAGCAAGAAAGAGAGCATTCATTATACTTGCTAATGCCCAGGAAGTTCCTCGGTGGGAAATCGCTAAAACAATTAATGCTATTTTAGATAATAAGGAATTTAATTTACCAGAGTCGTCTCAGGGTAAATATAAGTTATATATCTTGATAGTATGTATATTTCTCATAATCCTTAGTGTCGGGGTGTCACGCATTCTTCGGGGTAGACTACGGTTTAAGCGATGAGAAAAATATAATGTCGTGGTGTCACATCTTGAATTATTGAATAATCTAGACATCAGTCACATGACCCTCATTACAAAAAGCGTTATAAGCACTGACCACAATGGAGACTGGCATGAATCAAGAAGATTTACTAAAAATCTACGCCGGGCTCCAAGCAAGAGATCGGCGAGTGCCCAACTAAGCTGGACACCCATAACTAGTTTCAATATAGATCAAAGAGTTGGTGTTGGTCTTAATGTGGGTGTCCAAGTAAGAACGCACTGAGTTCCTTCTTATTCATAGTATCTACTTTAATAGTTGAGTTAAGCAGATACACAGTTCAGTTTACAGTCTCAAATTAAATAGTCCGTAAAACTGTGGCAACCTCAGATTGAATCTGCCCCCTAGTTGTTATTTACTATTATCTGAGAATTGCATTAGGCCGCGACGGTTTTGATTTGCACTTTTCCGCGCGATTTGCAAGACTGGCCGTTATGCCTACCTCCGTATCTAAGCAGAAGAATATTAAGTGAGTGACCGAACGGGCTCTCTGTCAACGAAAACAAGAATCCTCTATGGTTTTGGGTCTGTTGCCTATGGAATAAAGGACAACGGCTTTTCATCATTCTTGCTGTTCTATTACAATCAGGTGATCGGCCTGCGC
Source organism: Arenicella sp. (assembly GCA_016763815.1). Taxonomy (GTDB): domain Bacteria; phylum Pseudomonadota; class Gammaproteobacteria; order Arenicellales; family Arenicellaceae; genus Arenicella. The sequence continues at coordinate 5,521 of JAESTB010000585.1, read as the reverse complement.
GCAGACTTGGTTAGCCTAGCGATAGCGCTTGCGCTGGTCATCGACGCCTTTGTTGACCCGCTAATTGGCCGAATGACTGATCGTACACGCACTCGCTTAGGCCGGCGCCATCCTTGGTTGTACGCTTCTGCTGTGCCCATTGCATTATCTTGGTTGTTGCTTTGGAACCCTCCCCAAGCCAGTGAAACGGTTCTGTTTTTCTATTTGCTTGGTTTTGCCATATTGGTTCGAGTTAGCCTTTCTCTGAACGAAGTCCCAGCTTTGGCTATGTTGCCGGAGTTATCGAGTGGCTATCATGATCGCACCAATATTACCCGTTATCGTTACTTGTTCGGCTGGGGGGCAGGCCTGACTATCATGGCGCTCAACTATCGTATATTTCTGACACCCAATGATGAATATTCAGTGGGTCTGCTCAACCGAGATGGCTATTTGACCTACGCTCTGTTCGGCGCTGGGGCGATGGCGTTCGCCGTGCTCGTTGCGGCGTCTGGTACGCACAAACGGATTATCGGCGCTTATCGCCGTTTTGATATTGGTTTGGAAACATCAGAAACCTTTAAGCAAATGTTAGAAGCGTTGAGCTTTAAACCATTTTTACTTTTGTTATTTGCTGGCGTTTTTGCGTTCACGAATCAGGGCATTGTTTTTGCCCTCAACACTTACCTTTTGCCACATGTCTGGGGCCTCGATCAGAACGGGTTATTCCTTTTCTCGCTATTATTATTTATTGCTGCGATTCTAGCGTTTCTATCGGTCAATTCTATTTCACTGCGCTTTGGTAAGGCTCCCAGCGCCTGCGTTTGTACCTTAATTGCGGCTACACTGGGCACGTCGCCTTATTGGCTACGGCTGGTAGATTTATTTCCGGCGCCGGGCACGCCGATGCTCATACCTGTGTTGTTCACTATACTAATACTCGCCACAGCCTCGAGTATTTGTGTGATGATATTAACCACCTCTTTAATGGCCGATGTAACTGACGTTTATACGCATCAATACGGCAAACGTTCAGAGGGTGTGTTTGCCTCCGGTGTCTGGTTCATGCAAAAAACGGTTGGCGCCCTAGGCATTTTGTTTGCTGGCTTGATCATTAGCGGGGTGCAACTACCAAAAGGCGCAACACCAGGTGAAGTTGATATGGCAATCGTTGATGACATGGCGCTTATTTACGCCTCGATTACGGTGGTTATCGGCTTGATTGGCGCTTGGGCATTTACGCTGTTCCCGCTCTCTCATGCGGACCACGAGGAACGATTATTGCAGGCCGAAATAAGCACAGCCGAAAAATAGCTGCACCAGCGGCGTTGCTAAATCGAGCTTAACGCAGGCCGGCGGGGTCTTATATGTTGCTTACTTTTAAAGGACATACGGCTGCAGATGCGTGATAAGCGATTTGAGTACTACAATTTACATTTCACGTAAAAAGATGTTGGATGGATTGGTTTTAAATCCCTCCGCCACCTTTATGTATCGTTCAGTCACATCGCCGATTATTTACTATAACTGAAGGAAGCTTGTCTGTAATCTATCTAACGACTCTGCATTTAAAGTCCTTAATTTTTATCGCTTACCTTATTACTTCTAGAGTTGCTCATTTAACCTAGTGCCGACTAATGGCAAAGCCGACTTACAATCAGTAAGTCGGCTCAGAGCATCGAGCTTTAACGGTTATGTAGCTCAGTCAATTATCCATTTTCCCTCATGAACCGACAGGGACGACATCCTGCTTTGATCTAACAGCTGTACACTTTGTACAACGAATGGACCTCGAAAATTAGAGGCGGTTAGCTGTTTCTTATCAATCGGAAATTCAATGCTTTGTAGCCCTGGCTCTAGCCACTCGGCGTGATATGTCAAAGAGACTGGTTTTGATTTGCCACTATCATCAATCCCTGCCACCAGTGCGCGAACCTCATAGCGGCCGCGTTGTATAACATTTACAAGTAGGTTCATTGAGCCGCTTTTGGTCGTAATCGAATTCAAGCTTGCTGTTTCAGGGTGAATGTCCAACGCGATTTTTGCAATTCTTTTTGTAGCAACACGTTGGTCATTAAGCACTGTTGACTCTACTTCTAAGGACCATAATTCACCGACTTCACGCTGTGTATCAATATCCAGTTTCCAGTTGCCCTCAACACGATTTGACTTGCCTGTATTTTTGATCGGAAATCGGCGTCCGTCTGGCGCGACTAACACAGTGTTGATACTCTGCGTTTTTAATTTTCTCTTAGAGCTAACTCCTGCAGTAAAAATAAGGTTCTCATTCTGAGAGTAGGCACTTTTAGGACTGTCTACTTTCAGCTCAATATCGCTATTTTGATCCAATACATACAGCACGAAGCGGTCGTCATCGTTAACCTTTGTTTTAGCTTTGAGTTTAAATTTTCCACGGCCCATCGCTTGAGGGATCTTCATTACCTCTGAATGCTTAAATAGTTGAGGGGCGGAGTTTCTTAGCGAGTCGCTAGTTTTCTGCATTCGTATGCTAGGGTCTTGTACGCTAAGCATTTCTCCACCCTTGTAAAGCTCTAGGTCGAACGGCACTTGAGGTACGACGGCTTTGGCTCCTACTTGGGTCGTTGCACGCTGGCCCGGTGTCAGCTTGATCACGGCGCTTTCACCGTCAGTTAAAACTTCAACACCTTCATTCAGTTCCTTACCAGTAATTTCACGGTAATAGCTTCGACTGTCTTGGGATACACCATTATCTTTTAAACTCTGAGTTGTTTCAGCGTCGACGCGATGAGAAAATTGCACTTTTTCGTGCGATACAGTACGTTCGTTTTTAGTGTGGCCAACGGATGAGGTAGCGGCTAGGCTAAATACTATAATTGATAAAATATGTTTCATATCATCTCTCCTTAGATATCGTTACGCAAAATGACGTCGAGGTTAAAGCACTTTCGGCGACTCTGATTGTGACTCAGAGGTTCACCACCTGTTGTTTGAGCTGTATCGTAAAACCAAAGTGAACCTGCCGCATTTTGAGATGAGCAGTTGACAAATCCGTCCGCGCAACTGTCCAGCCAACCCTTGGTTATTTCGAGGCCCAAGTTCAACGAATACCCCCCGCAATAGCTGTCTGAATCCCAAATAGCGGTTTCAACGTCAGAGCCGATGATATTCCAAAAACCCACGGGCAAGCTTGGACGCCCCGAAGTTCCCAATAACCACGTATTGTTGTACTGCGCCATCCAGCTGGTTTGTTGCATCCTTACCGCGTCTGACTGATACCCTAACAACCAGCCAAGAGCTGATTCAAACACGTTCCCGGCCATCACGGCATCCGCTAGAGGAGTTCCAGCGCTGGTTGTTCCACTTGCGTTTACCCATCTTATCGCATTGATGACAGTCGGGTATTTACTATCCCATGTGGGATTCGAGAGAATCCAGCGCATAACATTGCCACCATTAGAATGGGTGATAACAACCAAATCATCTATGTTCTTCGCGTTTATAAAGTCGTACAACTGAGTAGCTAGACAACCTGCCGCCGCGTCGGCCCACATGTATTGTTCAAAATCACAATTCACAACTAACAAATTGTTGCTATCTGGTAGGCCTAGTCGAATCGACTCAACCATATCGGATTGCCAATAGTCATCATAGGCGTTAGTTTGAGCGCCGGTGCCATGAACCAGAGCAACGCCAGTTACCGCTAGGGCTGATCCGCTAGCAAATAAAAATACTGCGAAAAGAAAAAATCGAACAAATTTAAATTTATGTTCCATTGCCGTCTCCTATTTATAATTAATGTTGTACTGTTAATAGTCAGCTCAATAGAGAGCTGTACCTAGTGTGTTTGCAAAATATAACGCAACAAATGTCTAGCATTCGAGATGTTTTGTCAAACAAATTGTCCATTATATTGGCTGATTGCTCATATTAACTTAGGAATGGTGCGAAAATACGTCAAATTTGGCGACAGAAAGGGCTGCGATTGATAAAAAAGTAAGAAAGGGGATGCCAACTTATGCTTACAGCGCGATCAGAAATTACCGAATAATTTCAAAAAACATTTCTTAAGAGAGACCTCTGTATTGCTCTAGTGAAAAGGAAAATGTTAGCTATTTTATCTTGTGCTAAAGGTATGCAGAGATCTCTAAGAGTGGATAAAATCACCTTGTAGGTTTTCAGAAGTGATCGTCAGCCAAACAGCCGATAGCCCAGAACTGACTAAATTCATCGTAAGTCGCTTCCTCACTAGCAACGCTTATGGTGGGTTTTTGGTAGGTTCAATCCCTCCAGCACCTCTATTATTCGAACCAAATAGTCTTACTCGGTCTCTTTTATTTATGCTGTTTTAAATCGTTCAAACGCGCTATAGCCAACCTAGCTCAGAACGCTAGCAAAGAGTAGACACTCATCGTTAAAGGAATTAAGTTCTCTCCCTGAAACTTAATCTGTTACTCAGATTGTTTTAGTGAAACATTCTCCCGCCACTTGAACAATAAAAATACTGTTATGAAATTAGCATCAACATTAGCCATATGCTCAAGCGTATTGTTCACTGCGCACTCAGTATGCGCATCTGATGTAGTAATCGATAACGATGATAGCGGTTACGTTGCAGCCGAGCTAAATTCTGAGAGCACAAAATGGGGTGTGTCATATCCTGGTCAAGCGATCACCACTAATCGTTCTGGAGCGGTGGAGCTGGTTTATATTGTTGATATTTCGGGCAAGCCCACTGAAATGGTGGTGAGTGCCTATACCGATGGAATGTTTATCAAGAAAGCGATACAAGCGGTGAAAAAATTTCGCTTCGCGCCGGCCATGCTTAATGGGGACCCTGTTCCCTCATTTAAGAGAAGAGTGTTTAGCTTCAGCGGGCGACAGCTAAATTCAAAGGTGGTTAAACAGTTTGATAAATATTATCAGTTGTTTAGTCAAGAGTTCTCAAAGTCCGAATCTGACCCTGAGCTATTACAGAAACATCTGGGGCGTATGAGCGGAATGAGACAAGCTAACCCGTCTGCACAAGCCATTTTGAATCACGTCAAGATGGCATATGCCAATAAATATCTACCACTTGATAAGAGAGTAGCCGCCAGTAAGGTGGCCGATATCTATCGGCTTGGCCGGTTAAGTAAAAGTAGGAAGTTGGCGGTTAAGCGGCAACTTATATCTCAGCTAGTTGAAGCGGGTCGTTATGCTGATGCCGCAGAGATGATCAAGCCTTGGCGCTCTTATACGTCATCCACGAGAGGAGGTAAAAATAAAGGAATTTTCGCTCAAACCCTCGATGAGATCGAACAACTAGAGCGTTCAGAGATGTCATTTTCTAATGCTTTTGAGCTCACTGAGCGAGGTCATGTGTTACGAAATTGGTTGAAAAACCGCTTCACTATCGATCAGCTCGAGGGGCAGTTAGATGACTTGATCTTTAGATGCGAGACTAAGTTTTACCGAATGAAATTTAATTTAGAGCAAGACTACCGAGTGCCTGAAAGTTGGGATTATTGCAACCTACAAATCAGCGGCACGGCTGGAACAAAGGGACGGTTAATAGAAGGCT
>JAESTB010000584.1 GCA_016763815.1 Arenicella sp. | reverse complement strand
CAATATCATTGCTATATCTCCCTAGGCCATAGCGAATGCCCACTCCTATCACCAACCGAGCCATGTCGTTGATTGAAATAGCTCTGACCCACTCAGCGTTAGCGCATGACGCCGGTAAGGCATCAAGGTGATCAGCCAGATACCGATTATAACCAGCGACATAGCCAGCATTAAACTTCTTTGCACGAGCGCTTTGCGAGGCATTATATTGTGCTATTAGCGAGTCGCTAACAACCGCCCGATGAAAAACATCGCTCGCCCGTTGCTGATCGCCAAAATATTTACCTAAATTACCGTTCACGGTAACGATATCACGCGCAATAACACACACACCGTCGGTTGCCGTCGCGTAGGCGTATCCATAGCCTAGGCTAGACCAGTCATCCGCTTTTACATGCGGGATCCCGTAGCTGGTCCAACGAATATCAACGTCAATTTTATGGCTCCGATTAGCCGACTCTTCAGATTCGTTGTAGGTATCATTTAAGATAGTTTGTTGGGTACATGCGCTGGTTAATAGTAAAACAGCGAATAAGCTTAGTATCGATTTAATCATTATTATTATTCTCTTTCCGACAACGAACAGATAGTTACGTCCAACTCTGCGGCTCGAAAGTTATCCCGAACTATTTTTTAATAGCTAATTGGTTATCATAGAGGGAGGTATGTAAATTGTTGTTCACATACCAATAAGGGTTATGCTTAGGCCTCTTTATATCTGAAATTGTTAAAATTTTAGGTTCATCATAGTGAGTCATAACCTGTTCAAACCACCGCAAGGCTTGATTACATATCACATTGCTCTGGCTGGTTTTTAAATCATCAGGCACGAGCATCAGAACGATTCATACAACCCCTTAAACTAACGAGACGAAGATCATGAGCAAAGAAAAAAAAGGCACTAAGGAAACAAAGAAAGCCCCATTAATGACGGCCAAAGAAAAGAAAGCCTCCAAGAAAGCTAAAAAAGATTCAAAATAAAGAGAGACTCGAAAGCCAAACTAAAGCCCCGTAAAATTGACGGGGCTTTTTAAAAACTAAATCGTCGAATGGATTCGAGGTCAAAAGTGCCGCTCATAAAAGGCTAAAGGAATAGCCACAAAAGTACTACGGTTAACTAAATTGCCACCCCTTAGACCATAAGTAACACCGAGCGAAGAGGTTTAACTCTGCCTTACAAAGCAAGCAGCCATCTCCATCCAACAGCAAAATCTGTAAAAATCAGGGCATATCACTCTTGAGTTATAAAAACATTACAACCATAATGTTTTTATAACTCAAGAGAATCTAGACTGAAAATACAATGAAAACCCAAGCCGAGAGACGATACACCACTCGTAAAATGATTCTTCGTACGACCACTGAGATAATTATCGAGCGCGGCTATAACGCGTGCTCAATAGCGTCTATCGCCAGCGACAGTTCATTTACCACCGGCGCCATACAACATTACTTTAACTCTAAGGATGAGTTGTTAGCGGCGATTGTTACTGAGTATATTTTCGAAATAGAGCCATCACCACTTGATGGCTTTAACTTTGCCGCGCCGATTGAAGTACGTTGCAAGAAGGTTATAGATGCGATGTGGGAGTACTACGGGCATGAACACTATTCGGTCGTTTGGGAGATTCTCATAGGAGCAAGGGATAATTCGGTATTACGCAATTACATAAACGTTTTTTTCAAGAGAGCTGAGTCACAGGCTATCAAAGATATCGCTAACGTCTTTTCTGATCTACCTCTAGAACAATCAGACGCTAGAGAATTAACGCTATTTATCGGCGCACACTTAAGAGGCGTTTCGATGTTGCGGTTTGCAAAGCAGAATAATAAAACGGCATCAGGTCAACTAGAATATTTACACCAAGTATTAGCGTTGAGAATTCAACAATTTACTAAGTAGACCGATTAGTAGCAAGTTAATCAAATTATGAAGAAAAAACCAATAAGCCTAATCGCGCTGCGTTTACTGGGACTACAAATTGTTTACGCAGTAGTTGCATCGTTGTTTAACTTGGCCAGTCTTAGGCAAATCACGCTTGGGCAGCCTGGCTTAACAAATACAAGCCCAGTCGCGGGTTTAATAATGATGGTTATTATATTGATAGCGGCGGTAGCTGGCCTAAAGGGCTACGATAAAGTATTACTTGCGATTAACTTATTACTGATTACCCCCCTACTCTACTCCGGTATCTTTGAGCACCTTCGAGTCATTTTCAGCAGTGATGTCGGGGTCTTACAAGCTCCGCTCGGTATCGCCGTGGCGATAAATAGTTTTGGCGCCATTGTGATGACGCTAGTCGTAATTTTGTTTATCAAACTTGAACCTAGTAAGAGACAACTCAAATGAAAAAACCCCTTATTCTATTGCTGTGCGTATTGCTTCTCAGTGTTGGCATGGTCTACTTTGCCTTACCTTATCTAAATAGCTACCAGCAAGACGGGGAGATCAGTTTTACCGAACTCGAGCAGCCGGTTACAGTGCACAGAGATAAGCACGGCGTGCCATACGTATTTGCGAAAAGCATCGCAGATGCAATAAGGGCTCAGGGCTTTGTTATAGCGCAAGATCGTGTTTTCCAAATTGAAATGTATCGCGCCATCATAAGCGGCAAACTCGCGAGCATTGTTGGTGAGTCGGGCGTTGATTCAGATATAAAGATGCTTGTTTTAGGTATTCATAAAAATGCTGAGCGGCATTTTGAATTTCTAAATAACGAGAATAAAAACTATTTACGCTGGTATGCACAAGGCTACAATTCTTTTATAGCTAACCGCAGCAAAGAGTTCCCACTAGAGCTAGGGCTGCTCGGAATCACACCAGAAGCAATTAGCGTTGTAGACCTACTCGCGGTGCAACATTTTGCCGGCTTTATTCAGGCACGTAATTATGAGGATGAGATTCTCAGTCTAAATCTCGATAACGCACTTGGGACTGAGCTGGCGAACACCCTACGCCCTCTCAACATTAACCCAGATCGAAACACACCTGTATTGCCGCCGCGCCGCGAAGTGAATAAGTCAATGGAGGCCGTCAGCAGCAATACACTTATTGTGAATAGTGGCCTGACCCAACCCGTGGCGTTGCCAGCCTCAGGCTCGAATAATTGGGTCACAGGTAATTCAAAATCGAGTAACGGAATGCCGATTTTAGTGAATGATCCGCACTTAGATGCCACGATTCTACCAGGACCATGGTATCCAATAGGCTTGTTCACGCCAAATATTAGCGCTATCGGAGCAAATCTACCGGGTGTTCCGGGGTTGTTATTAGGGCGTACCCAACACGTATCATTCGGCCTCACCAATGCCTATGGAGACAGCCAAGATCTATACATCGAGCTAATCGACCCCGATAACCCGCAAAATTACATGGATGGCGACATAAGCAGGCCTCTTGTAATTGAACGAAAAACAATAAAAATCAAAGATCAGTCAACGGCCAACGGAATCCGTGAAACAACGATCGCAATCAGGCACACTCGCCGGGGCCCGATTATCTCAGACCATAAAATATTCGGAATTCAATCGAGCAAACCGATAGTGTTTCGCTCGGCCGCCGCTGAGATCACCAGCGATTCCCTAGGTTTTATCGATGCGCTAACCGCGAAAACCGTTGCCGATGTTGATTTGGCCTTCTCAAAAATTGACGTTCTGTATATCAATTATGTATTTGCCGACAAATTCGGAGGTATTGGTCATCGACCAACCGGCGCGATACCATTGCGAGATAACGGAGAGACAGCCAAATTAGCCGCCGCCGTCGACGACTGGAAAGGGTTCATCCCGAAGGCCGATATGCCCGGCCAAATGAACCCTAGCAAGGATTGGCTTGGAACCTCTAATCACGATGTGATACCTGATGATTATCCATATTATTATTCAAATCATTTTAGCCCTAATTATCGATACCTGCGTACCAAAGAATTGCTTAATGAGGCTCAAGATATTAGCGCGGTACAACATTGGAATATGCTTAAAGATGTTAAGAATAAGCATGCTGAAAAGCTAATGCCGACCCTATTAGCGTTACTCGAGAATGAAGCGTCGCTGACAGACCTGCATCGCGAGTTATCGAATTGGGACTATGAAGATAGAATAGACTCAGTGGCCGCGACAATATTTCATCTTACTCATGAATACCTGATCCGCTTGACCTTTGAAGATGAAATTCCTGAGCCGCTGTTGAAAAACTTATTGAAATCGCGCTACTACTGGTTGCAAAGAACCGATGACCTAATCCTCTCAGGTGAATCAGAATGGTTTGATATTAAAGGCACCGATAAATTGGAAACGCTGCAAGACCTCGTCATCATGGCGGCGAACATGGCTAAATCAAACTTAGTGAGTCAACTAGGTGATGATCGAAGCGAATGGCGATGGGGCAACTATCATACCGTTAGCTTTGTCAGCCCTCTTCGTCTAGAAGGCCTTGGTTCTGACATCTTTGGGGGTGGCACGCATGAGGTCTCGGGGTCTGGAGAAACCCTTAACCGAGGGCAATACTCCTTGAATAAAGGGCCGTACAAGAGCCAATGGTTTAGTAGCTTAAGAATGGTAGCGGACATGAGCGATGATCAAAAAATAATGGCCTCTATGTCTGGCGGTAATGCGTCTCGGCAATTTCACCCTTACTTCAAGTCACAACTGGAATCATGGTTAAATCAAGAATGGGTTCCTTGGTGGCTAGATAAATCTAGCGTAGAGCAAAATAGTAAGCATAAATTGCAGCTTGTGCCGGGTAAATAACCAGCAGTAAACGTTGACGGTAACTTTACAAAGTTCGATTACAGTAATTACCGGTAGGTGCCTTACTCTAAAAATAGTAAACTCTTATAATGAAATTAAAAATATCTCTTTTTACTGCGCCTCTTTTCGCAATGCTTGTAGCGATTACTCTATTGCCCAAGGCCCACTCGGCCGAGCCGTTGATGACGGTCTATAAGACTCCAACCTGCGGGCGCTGTCAAAAGTGGGTTGACCATATGGGTGATAATAACGTCCAGTCAAAGGTAGTGGCTTTGGCCGATTTATCGTCTATCAAGGCAAAATATGCGATCTCGGGTCGTTATAGGTCGTGCCACACAGGTGTTGTCGTGACCGAATCTGGCGACTATGTTTTTGAAGGTCACGTGCCAGCCGACCACGTGAAGGCTTTTCTTGCCAACCCACCTAAAGATGCAGTCGGTCTGTCCGTGCCTGGCATGCCATTGGGTAGCCCTGGTATGGAAGTAGGGGATCGCAAAGATTATTACCAAGTTCTACTGCTCAAGATCGATGGTTCTAGTGAGGTATATGCCCACGTGAACCAGAAATAGAGAGGATACCCGTCTGCTGGATAAAGACATTCAGGGCTGATAGAGTTTAGGCTGGACTGCCGAACTCTGTCTGCCAGAGATACTTCAATCTTGAGCATCAGCCCTTTATCCAGCCTGTCACAAGTGTATCCTACGGCTAACTAAATTATGCTAAACAACGGTAAGTCGCATAAGCTCGCCAGTATCAACCTTGCCTGAATTGGTCAAGGATTGAATCGACTGATCTAGATCAAAAAGCAAGGCACGAGCGTTCAATATTTGGCACCGTGCTTTGCACCCGAACCCTCTAAGGGTTTCAAGCGGAGGTCAAAGTGGTATCGTCGCAATGGTCTACTTCTTCCAAATTTCTTCGATCTGTTCCAAAGATTTCCCCTTAGTTTCGGGTAAAAAGCGCCAGACAAAAACAAACGCTATAGCACAACAAAAGGCGAAAATATAATATGGCAATGCGCCATTAAATTCGGTTTGATTTAACTCTCCGCGATTGATGATCGGAAATGAATTTGCCACCACTCCATTGAACAACCACTGTGCTCCAACGGCAATCGACATGCCTAGACTTCTAGCATTATTCGGGAACATTTCTGACAATACAACCCAGACGATTGGCCCCATTGAAAGTGCAAACGAACCGACAAACATCAATATTGCTATCAGAGATGTGGCTCCTAACACATGCGCTTGAATGGTGTAGCCCAAAATCGACAAGCTGATTATCATTCCGGCTGTCCCGGCTAAATAAAGCGGCTTGCGACCCCATTTATCGACCGTAAATATTGCCACGAAGGTAAATATTAGATTTACTGCACCCAACCAAAGCTGCTGTTTTAGGGCGTCTTGTGGCCCATACCCAAGCGCATTACTAAATATCTCCGCGCCATAATAAAGAATCGCGTTTATGCCTGAGGTTTGCTGAAAAATCGATAACATCACACCAATAAAAGTGGCCAGTACTAAGCCAGCAGTGATCAGCCCTTTG
>JAESTB010000583.1 GCA_016763815.1 Arenicella sp. | reverse complement strand
CGAAAGTAATAGTTCGGCATTTTCAACGGCTACGATCCATAACACGATAACTAAAGATGGCATCACTAGCATGAACCATCTAGGTGAGTTGCTTATACCAGCCAACAGTAAAGTTAGCCTTTCGCCACTGGCAATACATATGATGCTCATGGGGCCAAAGCAATCGCTAGAATTAGGCGACAGCGCAGAAATAGAATTAGTCACCAATGACGGCCGTAAATATCGGCAAACCGTGAGCGTTAAACCCCAGTTCAGCAACTAAAGTAGCTTAAATAGCTGCTGTAAAAAGCAACCATCATTAAGGTTATGGCCCTAGAATTTAAAATCATTCCGGTTACACCGTTCGCGCAAAACTGTAGCGTAGTCTGGTGCACAGAAAGCAACTTGGCCGCCGTGATCGACCCTGGTGGAGACCTCGATAAAGTAATCGGTGTGATTCAATCAAAAGGCTTAGAACTAGATAAAATACTAATAACACATGCGCACCTTGACCATGCTGGCGGCACCGCTGAACTAGCTCGCGTTACCGGCGCACCGATTATTGGCCCGCACCGCGATGATCAGTTTTGGATTGATTTATTGCCAGAACAGTGTCGCCAATTCGGTTTTGACGGCGATTCATTTACGCCTGACCAATGGCTTAATCATGGTGATCGTGTGCCTCTTGGCAATTTGAGCTTCGACGTGGTGCATTGTCCAGGACACACTCCTGGCCACGTGGTATTTGTCGAAAAAACGCAACAGTTTGCGGCCGTTGGCGATGTTATATTTCAAGGGTCGATTGGTCGTACAGACTTCCCTAAAAGCAACCCGCAAGATTTACTCGATTCAATCCGTCAACGTTTATTGCCACTCGGCGATGATATTCGATTTATTCCAGGTCACGGCCCCATGTCTACCTTTGGGCAAGAGCGACAAACAAATCCGTTCGTAGCTGACTCCCGATTCGGCTGACTAACGTCCCTTTAAGAGAGGATACTGTCACCCTGATCCAACAACACTGTCATCCTGTATATGGACTCCACAGGTTTAGCAACTCGATTTAAAGAATGAGTCTGCCGGATAATGATAACGCAATGGCTGGTCGTTGATGAACTGGACTCACTAAAATAAGTTCTTTGCAATATCAGCCGCGATTACGGTACGGCGTATCATGTGCATGGACTCTAGGTTGTTAGTAGAAAAACCACTTTAACAGTCCATACATTGAGCGCAGCCTAAGGACTAGGTGCCCCTTAATCAAAAGCCCCACACTAAGCGCCGCACGTCAGATGACCCTTGTTGCAAAGGCTGCCTACAGATACAAACTAAATATCCCAATACATCGCTTTTTCAAGCTGACTATCGGCTTCCTGTAACCCCTTGTTAGTGCGGCTCATAATGATCAAATTACCACCTCTAACGGGTTTAACTCGGCTAATGTAACCTTCGTAACCGGCATCGAGTAATTGACCAACCGAGTCACCTTTAATATAAGCAAAAGTGACTTGGCCATCAGTGGTTTCAAGACTGGCGTGTAAGCCTTTATATTGGCCCATTGGGCAAATACGGCTAAACTGTAAGTTGCTCAAAAACTTCAATTTCAAACTTGGGTCATAACTTGCTAATAACGTGGTCGCATTCAAATTAGCCCGCTCGGCACTCCAAACAGGGGTAATCGCCTGCTCGTTCATATGCTCAACGACCCCTGACAACAAAGCCTGATAATCATCACCAATGCTACTACCATTAAATTGGTTGCTTGCCATAAACCCCGCTACAAATAACGCTAATGCAAAACTTGCCGCCATCGCATAACGACGTATCGGTAGTACCGACTTAATAGCGCTATTTTCGGATTCCTCACTCAGTTCCTGATTGAGTTGCAAACGCGCCATTAGAGCCGCCGGCATCTCAACATCAACACTGCTCGCGAGATCAGCATCCATTTGACGTACACCGCCAACATATTTCAAGCAGTGAGGGCAGTTTGCACTGTGTTCAACAAACCCATGCACGCTGGAATTCGGGTCCGACAACGCCAGTCTTTTAAACTCTAAACATTTCATTTCTTTATAAACTAAATTCATTTCTTTATAAGTTACTAGGTCTGCTTCATTTGACTTCTACTGCATTTAGACATTTGCCAACAAATCGGGCTAATCTCCAACCACGCCTAGATGAGTCGCTGTTTCTTCGCCCAATATCACACGCATTTTCTTGCGCGCTCTAAATAATCTTGTCATCACGGCACTTGAACTAATATTCAGAATTTGAGCAATTTCATCGCATGAAAAACCACCCAACACCTGCATTTCTAACGGGTCACGATAATCCTGCGGCAAGCGCTTCAAGGCGTTTCTCAGTGCGAATGCCTCCGGTCGGTCGTCATAACCCATATGCTTGTCGTCTTCAATGGTATCCATTGATTCAACATCTGCATATTTAAACCGTTTTCTCTCAAATTGGCGCGCATGCTCTCGGCGAAAGATGGTAAATAACCAACCCTTTGCCGCTTTCGCTTCGCGTAGGCTATCTAATGATTTCCACGCACGCAAGAAAGCCTCTTGCATCACGTCTTCAGCCATATGTTTGTCTTTACAGAGCCACAGCGCGTACTTATATAGATCTGTCGAGTGCGCCTCAATTAATAACGCATATTTTCTTTTTTTATCCATTACGCTGTAATTGACCTGTTTCTGGTCAGTTACATTACTTAAATCAGTCATTATTCTTACCAATTTGCAAAAAGTTCAATAAGCTCTCTAACACGGCTTGAGGCTGCTCCACATGCAACCAATGCCCCGCCTTAGAAATAGCTTTAAAGTGAGCCGTAGGGAAAGACTCACGTATCTGGTTATGATGGGATTCTAGCAGGTAGTCAGACTTCTCACCTGAGACAAATAGGGTATTGCCTGTATGACTAAGACCGGCAAGTTGCGAAAACGGGAAGCTAAGAATTTTCGGCATATCCCTTAACAAAACGGATAAATTTAGTCGCCAATGGAATTTACCAGGTGTGCCCGCCAAGCTTTGCAGCAAAAAAAGGCGAGTCGAGGTGTCCGGAATTGCGTCTTTAAGTAACTGCTCGGCGGCACTGCGCGATTGTAAGAGATTTAGATCCAACTCAATCATTTCTTCTAGATAAGGTGCATGAGTATGACTATATTCAACCGGCGCAATATCTAGCACAGCTAAACTGTTAACTCGCTCCGAGTGTATCAAGGCGAAAGCCATCGCAACCTTACCACCCATGCTGTGGCCACATAAGTTTATCTGTTCTAGAGCAATGTTATCGATAAACTCGAGTAAATCGCCAACCATGTCTGAATAGCAATGTGAATCAGCATGCGGTGAGCGACCGTGATTACGCTGATCGATCACAATTACAGGACAATGCTCACCGAGCTGTTTGGCAAAGCCTCGCCAATTAGTGGTCGAACCAAAGAGTCCTGGAATGATCAGTACTGGTAGCGACGAGTCACGTGAAGGCGAATAAGACGGCGGATAAGTTTGACTAAACAATTGCATAGTGAGACCTCAGCCTGTCTCTAGGGCGAAATAGAAATAAGCTGAGGGCTCTCGACAAGCTAAAGGCTCTCCAATCGAGTCGGTAAACACGGCGAATAGCCAGCTACTAGCTAGCTTTTCAACTGACAACTGGAAGGTTTGGCCCACCTTTATTCGCTCGTCGTATTATTCTGTGGTCTCATAGTTCAAAGTTTAGCAAATTATTTGTCACTCAGGGGTCACTTATAGCATTGCTTTGGTTACAATTGCGCGATGCTCGAATTGATCCTACTTGTAATCACCGGTGTCGCCACCGGATTTCTAAATGTAATGGCTGGTGGTGGCTCAATGCTATCAGTACCGATTATGATTTTTCTTGGGGTGCCTGGAACAGTGGCCAATGGCACCAATCGTATCGCTATTCTTCCGCAAAATATTTCAGCCGTGTGGGCGTTTTATCGAAAGGGCTTTTCCAATTTCAAGCTGAGTCTCAGTCTTGGGGCCTGCACTATCCCTGGCACCCTAATTGGCGCCAGCCTTGCCGCACGAGTACCCAGCGACCAGTTCAACAATCTACTTGCCGTTATTATGGTGGTGGTACTGATTGTAATGGCTCTGCCTCAAGCAAAAACCATAAAGGCGAATCAATCGCCTTCAAAAAATCGCCTGATTGCCGGCCATGCACTCATGGTATTAATCGGCTTCTGGGGTGGCTTTATTCACATCGGCGTCGGTTTTTTACTCATGCCCGTGCTCAATAGAGTTATGCAGCTCGACCTAATCACTACCAATGCACACAAAGTATTCATTGTTCTTTGTTACACCTCGGTAGCGCTAACGGTGTTCGCATCTCAGCTTGAATTGGTTTGGAAGTATGGTATAGCGCTTGGTATCGGCACCTGGATTGGCGCTTGGATCGCGGCTAACGTGCAAGTTGAACGTGGTATTGGAGCGATTAAGATGACACTGAACATTATCATCGTTGCCTTCATTATTAAGTTGCTGTTTTTCTAAACACTCGGCCTTTACCAGGATAACGGATACCCAAGATGAATTACTCCGACGATAACGCGGTACTAGCCTTTGATACCAAACACGTTTGGCACCCCTACACCTCAGCAACGCAACCACTTCCAACCCAGTTGGTCGAAAGCGCAGACGGTGTGCGCTTAACGCTTAGCGACGGACGCACGCTAATCGACGGCATGGCCTCTTGGTGGTGTGCCATTCACGGCTATAACCACCCACGCTTAAATCAAGCGGCAAAAGACCAAATTGATAAAATGGCACACGTCATGTTTGGCGGTATTACGCATCGGCCCGCGGTGCAGCTCTGTCAGTCATTAATTGAAATGACCCCGGATAACTTACAACACGTATTTTTAGCCGACTCAGGGTCAATCAGTGTTGAAGTCGCTATGAAAATGGCGATTCAATACTGGCAAGCCAAAGGCAAACCGCAGAAAAACAAAATGCTCTCATTAAGAGGCGGCTACCACGGAGATACCTTTGCCGCGATGTCGATATGTGACCCAGACACAGGCATGCACCACTTATTCAGCGATGCCGTTGTTCAACAGCAATTTACAGAGCGCCCGACATGCCGTTTTGATAGTGACTTTGACCCAACAAGCACCGCTGATCTACAACAGACCATTGAGCAGCATCACCAACATATCGCCGCCATTACCCTAGAACCCATTGTGCAAGGCGCTGGCGGAATGTGGTTTTATCACCCTGATTATTTGAAACGCGCAAGGGAACTCTGCGATGAGTTCGATGTATTGCTCATAGCCGATGAAATCGCCACAGGTTTCGGCCGAACCGGCAAACTATTCGCCTGCGAATGGGCTGACATTGAACCCGATATTTTATGCGTCGGCAAAGCACTCACCGGTGGATACATGAGCTTAGCCGCAACGCTAACAAGCTCAGAAGTCGCAAGAGGCATCTCAGAAAATGGCGGTGTATTCATGCACGGCCCAACTTTTATGGGCAACCCACTCGCCTGCGCAGTCGCCAACGAGAGCTTGTCCTTACTCAAGGAAGGAAACTGGAAAGCCGATATTACGCGCATCGAAAGTACGCTCAAAGAAGAGTTATCACCCGCATCTGAATGCAAAGACGTCGCCGAGGTTCGTGTATTAGGCGCGATTGGCGTAATTCAAATG
>JAESTB010000050.1 GCA_016763815.1 Arenicella sp. | reverse complement strand
TTTGATCGATTAACCACATCGAACAAATCATCAAAAAATGGTATCGCGCCAATCACGGTATCTACTAATACGTTACCAAGCATTTTAAAACGATTTTGGCGCGCCATTTCGTACGCCCTCACCAATCACGCTACGAAGCGACAATGCGTTCTTTATACATTTCTTGGTAATAGGGTCGACTCTGATCCGCCACCCGTTGCTGTTGTTTGCTAAGGTCAATCTGTTTAGCTTGATACGACGCGAACCCAGTGGATTCCTCAACGTTATGGTACCAATGGGCCGCCCAGACGCCATCACTATCACGAGGGCCTGCTGACCAGCTAAGCATATTGTGATCGAATGCTACGTTCAGCGCATCACACAATTTTTGTAGCACGTTTGCGGGGTTAGTAAGCACGTCTCTTGCATCAATCACCGGTGGCTTCTGCCCGCTAAGTGCCACTACCTTGTCATATATCTCTTTTTGTTTTGCAAAGCCAATATCATCCGCTGTTATCGATTCTCGCTTAACACCATAAGAAGCGACAACTTGTTCAGGGCTTCGAATTAAAAAAGCATGCCTTAATGATGAAAACCAATCATAATCAAGATCAGTAACCATATGTTGGGTCATGTGTTTTTGATACTGGATAGACTGCCCCGCTACCAATTCATTCTGCAACTCATTTTTTATCACTTCTGAGTAATCAGAAGATTGGCTCGCCAGCACCTCACTTTGCATCGGGTGCATTATTCCGGTGGCGGTCAGGTATGCCGCGTAGAACGGCTCATCAACGACTGCCGTATCCGCTCGGCTTTCCCACGAACGCATCATCGCAGTAGAGATATTACGTGGCCCAGACCACATCGCGATGCGGATAGGCGCCGGTTTTTGCTTAGTCACTACGACACTCCTCATCCAGCAATTCAACATATAGCTTTTGCAATCGTTTAACCATTGGGCCTCGATTGTCACCTGCGCCTACTTCTTGATTCAAGCCTGTATCGTCACCAATCACACGACCGTCAATACTGGTCACCGGCACTAAGCCAGCAAAGGTGCCCGTCACAAATGCCTCATCAGCGCTATAGACGTCCATTAGAGAAAAATTGGTTTGCGCACTCTTAATACCCTCTCTCTCACAGATCGTCAGAACCGCGCCTCGGGTGACACCATCAATGCAGAATTGCCCGGTAGAGGTAATAACCTGATCATCTTTAACAATAAAGAAGTGGGTACTATTGCAGGTTGCGACGAAACCGTGAGGGTCTAGCATAAGCGCTTCTGAGGCCCCGGCCTTGGTAGCCTGAATACACGCGAGGATGCAATTTATCTTGGAATGACTATTGAGTTTTGGGTCTTGCACATCAGGAAACCCGCGACGCACATGCACTGTGAACAAATCAATTCCCTTGGTCACGGTCTCCGGCAACGCTTCTTTATATTCCGGCACTATAACGATAGTCGGCGGCGTCACCGTAACTCGGGGATCTTGATACGGGGTCGACTTTGTACCTCGACTAACCATCATGCGCAAGTGCACGCCGTCGTGCATGTGATTGGCTAAAAGCGTTTCATTTAATCGTGTTGCCAATGCGTCTTTACTGACCCCAGGGTGAAAATCAAGAGCCTTAGCGCCTGCATACAATCGGTCTAAATGCTTCTTCAAGAACGGAATCTTGCCATGGTGAACTCGTAAACCCTCCCACACACCGTCGCCCAGCATAAATGCTGAGTCAAATACTGACACCTTAGCCTCGTCGCGAGGGAATAACTCGCCGTTGATGTTAATTAATATCGATTGATTGCGGTCATCGCCTTGATAGGCGTGGGTAGAATGTCCCATGATGTTTATAAGTCCTTAAATTAGCGAGCTCCTAACTTAACACTTACTAAATCAATTTAAAATATTTCAAGTTAGTCGTTCGAAGTTTCAATAATCTTGCGCTTTGTAGACTACACGATATTAATTTAGTCGTTAACTAGGTAGGGTTTTTGCTTGTGGTTAGGCCTTGTAGCATTAGCATTAAAATGCTACAAAATATGGGCTTTGATCTATTTTCCACGAGAGATGTTACCGATGACTATTTTATATGGCTTAGTTTTTATTTCGGCAATGGTGTCAGTATATTGTCAACTCAATCAGCTTGACGGGCTTTTCTTTGTCTTTAAACCACTGACCACTATACTGATTATTGCAGCGCTGCTTATCTACGGAAACAGACGCGAGCCGCGTTACTTCACGACGCTTTTGATGGCTTTAATCTCCTGCTTATTGGGTGACATATTTTTACTTAACGATGATTATTTTGTCTATGGCCTAGTGGCTTTTTTAATCGGCCACCTACTATTTTGTTATGCCTTTGTATCGATTGGCGGAGTTAAATTTTATCTTACGCCACTATTTATTCTAAGCACCGTTGCGCTATCGTTTTATCTTTACCTGCTGCCTACACTAGGTTCTTTCGCTGTACCAGTCGCAATTTACAATAGCGTTATTGTGTTAATGGCGTGGCAAGGCATAAATTTATTGATATGGAATAAAAGTTGGTTTACGGCGTGTATTGCCTTAGCGGCCGTTATCTTTATGATTTCAGATTCGGTGATAGCCATCGATAAATTCATAATCCCATTTAGCGGGTCAAGTGCGATTATTTTGCCACTCTACTGGTTATCTATCTCGATGTTATCGTACTCTGGAATAGCCATTAATCATGCGTCTAAAGATTCTTAGCTGAGAAATTATTGCAGTTAAACGCCTGCATTGAAGAAGCTACTGGGAACAATGAGACCTAAGCCGCTGACGCGGAGATCTGAGCTAAAATGTCGGCGAGACTTGGTTCAACCTTTTAACTGACGCTTTAAAGTAGAAATTCAATCGTTTTAGAAGTCATAGCCATTGCAATGGCGCTCTCCTTGTTTTGTTACAAAAGGCAAGACCTGCCTGCGTTTACTATACTCAAAATCAATTAGTCTGTAGACTCCGCAACCTTAATTCTTAACCCATTCGGACCCCGTTTTGATCTCCACAGCAAACATCACCATGCAATTTGGCTCAGAGCCCTTATTTGAAAATATTTCGGCCAAATTTGATAAAGGTAATCGCTACGGTTTAATCGGGGCTAATGGCTGTGGCAAGTCGACGTTGATGAAGATTATGAGCGGCGAAATTGAGCCTAGCTCGGGGAATGTATCAATTACTCCCGGTGATAAACTCGGCACCTTGAGTCAAGATCAATTCGCTTTTGAACAGTACAGTGTTATTGATGCTGTGATTATGGGTGATAAAAAGCTGTGGGAGATCAAGTGTGAGCGCGAGCGTATTTATAGCTTGCCCGAGATGTCTGAAGCCGACGGTATGAAAGTTGGCAATCTTGAGGCTGAATTTGCTGATATGGATGGCTACACAGCTGAAAACCGCGCCGGTGATATTTTACTGAACGCCGGTATAGATGAATCGCTACATTTAGGTTTAATGAGTGAAGTGGCGCCAGGCCGCAAACTACGGGTGTTACTCGCTCAAGCATTGTTCGCCAATCCAGACATTTTATTACTCGATGAGCCGATCAATAATTTGGACATCGATACCATTAACTGGTTGTGCATCGAGTTGAATAAACGTACTTGCACCATGGTGATTATCTCGCACGATAGACACTTTTTGAATTCAGTCTGTACCCACATGGCCGACATTGATTATGGTGAGCTGCGGATTTATCCTGGAAATTATGAATTTTACCTTGCTCAATCAAGCCTGATACGCGAACAATTACTCGCAGGAAACAGCCGAAAGAGTGCTGAAATCGAAGAGTTACAAGACTTCGTTAACCGCTTTGGCGCAAATGCATCTAAAGCAAAGCAGGCGAGTTCTCGTGCTAAAAAGCTAGATAAGATTAAGCTAGACGATGTTAAACGGTCGAGCAGAATGACGCCGAAACTTAACTTCAAACAGCATAGAAAATTACACCGTAATGCCGTGGTGCTGGAAAACCTGTCTCACGGTTTTAACGACAAAACCTTGTTTACCAGTAACGATGTGATCTTCGATGCTGGGTCACGCTGGGCGGTGCTGGGTGAAAACGGTTCGGGTAAAACGACTTTCCTGCGTTGCATACTGGAACAAATAACGCCAAACAGTGGTAGCTATAAATGGTCTGAAAATGCCGTTATTGGCTACTGCCCACAAGACAATACGCGAGACTTTGATACCGACATGTCATTGTTTGACTGGATGATGCAATGGCGTACGCCCAAACATGATGACTTGAAGGTTCGCGGTTTATTGGGCAACTTATTGTTTACTGAAGACGACTTTAATAAGAAAGCTAGGGTCTGCTCAGGTGGGGAGAAGAATCGCCTGTTGTTTGGCAAGCTAATGATGCAAGACACCAATGTTTTGATATTAGACGAGCCAACCAACCACATGGACATGGAGGCCATAGAAGCGCTGAATAACGCACTGAAGATCTATGAAGGAACCTTGATTTTTGTCAGTCATGACCGCGAATTTGTCTCGACACTGGCCAACCGTATATTGGAAATCAAAGACAAAAAAATGATTATTTATGAAGGCACCTACGACGAATATCAAACCAGTAAAGGGCAATCATAGGCAGAGAGATTTAGGCTATTTAATAGCACCGACAATCGAGCGCTCGGGACACTACTTATTGGTTATATATACGTCAAAACCAGCGTCCCTAAATTTTTCTTCTAGACGCATCAACTTACTTAGTGAATCACTGCTTTTAACACGCTTACGTTTGCCACTGAGCAAACGTTCCTCAATCTGCTCACAGCTTTTACTCGTCATTGTCGCTATCTGCGCTATAGCAGACTGTCGGTCAGCCATTTCCAACAGCTTTCCTCGCGCATAAAGTATATGTGTCATATTTTCTTGGCTACCGAAATACATAAGACAACAATACCTCGAAATAGCTTCTCCGTCCAAGGGGCGAATATTGTCGTTACCGTACAAAAAACGTCACGGCTAATACGCTGGCCAAATAACAAGTTGAAGTGAAGTGACTTACCTATTTTCACCCGAAAACCCTCGTGTTATCTACCCTTAGATCTATTATGCACCACTCAATTACCATAGCCTATTGTGTAAGAGACAAGTCTTAGATAATCTTGATTACAAAAAATGTCACCTCTAACACGACTAATTATCTTAATTGAAGGCTCCGTCTAAATCATTCTTACACTGATAAATTCCGTTTTTACTTGCGCTCATATTCAGTGGCAGAGTTCGTACTTCTGTACGTTAAATTAAGGTTTTGCGTGGTGACGCTCAGTTTTCGCTGCCCCGCAATGAGCTTTAACACTCTCAACGACACATGAGTCTAATGGTTTAAGCTTTTTCGATAAGCTCTACTACCTCAACATCAGATTTATTGAACTTGCAATGAAAGGTGTAGCATTGGTATTTGAGCGCACTATAGTGAACGCTAGGCCGCGCTTTATAAGTCTATCCAAAGACTGGATCTTTGGTAAATCGTAAGCTTAGGATTCCTCGTATTCACGCTTAACATTTCTGTCGATATAGGTGTTCAAGCCCTTACCTGAAAGCGCCAATTTTTTCATATATTCTAGGTGATATTGCCCTGCTGACGAGTAACTGTAAATATACGAGGCAGTGTCTCTGTTGAACCAAACCTTGATATCTGAATCGCCTATATCATAGGACGAAACGCCCGAATCATCATTAAGGTCAGCATAACGTTGCATACTGATTTCCTTGTTGAAATTAGTTTCATCCATTATAAGCAACTGGTAATTCGCCTGCAATCTCGTCCATTTGTTCGTACATAGATCTCTTTGAGTTGCTCTAATCGCACCTTATTTTTTCATTGCATCAATAAAATTCTTCGACTCATTGATCGATGCTTCCATTTGTTGAATCAGTATGGCGACTTTATCCTCGATAACCAAGACCTCAGTAGACAAGCTATTAACCGCACGTGCATTTAAATTGTGTTTTAGGTAGAGGGTGTTATCTTGCAAAACTTTTAGTACCGGCTCGACCCGTTGTTGAGACGTTTGCATCTTACTGTAGATAACGGCATAGCGCTGTTTGGTGCTGTTTAGATTTGCTTCACTGGTACGGCGCAAGGAGGCACTTTGATACTCCTTAAGCTCCTGTTGCCACTCTTCAAATATGGCGCCTGCCACTTCATTAACAGATTTTATTCGATCATCTAGTTCCTGAGCTTGCTCTTCGCTAGCATTTACTGCTTTAACCATACGCTTGTATTTCTTCTCTAGGCCGCCACCATCGATGTTTACCAAACTGACTAATTCCTCGTAGGCTGACTGAAATTGCTTTTTGGTTTCTTCTTGGGTCTTTGAAGTTTTTTCAATTCGATCAACTAAGATGTCACGTTTATGTATACCGGCTTTTTCGAGCGCTGAATACTGAATTTTTTGAACGGTACCGCAAGCCGACAGCGTCAAGGCAAGACAGATAGTGAATACAATTTTCATGGCAATTTTAGAACCAGTTGTTAGCGTAATTTGCCGATGGTAGCAAAAACACATCATGGCGGTGGTTAAACCATGTTAAATTTTCATCTCATAACCATCAAAGCTTAAGTAATGAACCCTCTCATAAAATTCTTGCCACTTCTAAGCAATACCAAAATACTCTCTAAGCACAAAAAGTGGCTGGTGTTAGTGGCGATTGTGATCGGCATGTATCAACTATTTAGCCCAAACGGCGTAGGTGCCAAATGGGGAATTCCAAGCTTCGATACGCTGTATGCTGAACCTAGAGATATCTTAATCAACCGGGTAGAGGCAGCCAGTGAGGCGCAGCAGGAAACCGCCGAGGAGTTTCAATCAGCCCTGGATAAATTCAAACAGGCAACTAATTTTGACGGTGGTGACCTGAAGAAAAAATTTAACACCCTAAGTAAAGCATACGATCGCAGTGAAGAGGCCGCAACCAACGTCACGCAGAGGGTTGACCGTGTAGTAAGTGCCACGAATAACTTGCTCGATGAATGGCGTGAAGAACTAAAGCAATATCACGACGACGCAATCAAACGTCGCGCTGAAGCTCAATTTGATGAAACTCGAGTAAAAGCCGAAAAATTAATTGCGCTTATGCGTAATACCGAATCAAAAACCAAACCCGTGTTAGGTGCGCTAAAGGATCTAGTTTTATTCGTAAAACACAATTTGAATATGCAGGCCATCAGTTCAATCAAACAAGAAACGACTCTTATCGAACAAGAGGCATCTGCCTTGATAGAAGAAATGGAAGCGTCCATTTCCGAGGCCGAGTCATTTATCAACTCGATCCGCAGCTAAACACGGTAACAGCTGCTCGGCATAGCTAGAGCGCGACTTCAGAGACTGTAAACTGAACTGTGTATCCGCTTAACTCAAAGTTAAGGTAGATACAATGAATAAGAAAGAACTCAGAGCGTTGGTTAACAAAGCCAACGAAGGTATTACATCGGAAGATGATATGGCTGAGGCCATGAAATTTATACCTAAGTCATTTTACGAGAAGGCGCTGGACGCTGAACTCGATGAGCACCTTGGTTACACCAAACACGAGACCAACAATTCGGGTAATGCCCGAAATGGTCATTCATCAAAGACAGTCTACAGCGACAGCGGTGCGTTAGAAATTCAAACGTCATGAGATCGCAACGGCGATTTTAAGCCACAGCCAAAAAACACTATCCAGACTTTCATATAATCACTTCTATTTTCTTAATCGGATTTACCAAAAAAATAGGCCTCATTAAAATTTATAGACCAACAGGCGTTGATGATGGTTGAATAGATGATCTAAGTGATTTTGAGGATCAATCCACTGAAAAAATGTTTGATCTTTGCCATCAATAAGAGTTTTTATCAACTCTCTCTATGTCTTCTATCAACCAGCAATATGCTCTGTGTAAGCAGTGCTCGCGTGATTTTTCGTTACAAGCTTATTTTCCGTTTGATAACGGCTCTGTACCGCAATATCATCAACATGATCTGAAATTAATGCAGTATTAAGTTGTTAATATGAGCGTTTACGACAATCCAAAACCATTGCTCGACGATAGAATGTAAGCTCGCTCTCATCAGTTATTTTTGCTTGACGCGTCGCGTCGCCCAAGTCCAGACCGGCTGACATCGACCATTTCGCATATCTTGGTTGCCGGCAACTGACTTGCGTACGGCTCAATTAAGTCAGAACAATTATCCAGTCAACTGTTTTACAGGCCGATAGCGAGACGCAAGAATTATGCATCCGTCTTTCGAAGACATACTGTGGCAAGTACCTGGGGCTCTAACGATGAATGTACCTGGAAGATATGTATGCCCATTTTCTATGTAATCTCCTTGCAAGACCAAGACTGTTTCATACCCCATATGCACATGGCCTGGCACATAGGCATTCGGCTGATAACGGATAAAAGCGCAATCTGCGCCATTAGGATTTTCTTCGGTTTCATCAAATAAGATGGCAATATCAACACCTACTCTGAGGCCTTTTTGGTAAGGTACGAACTGTAGGCCATCAGGAATGGATATCTCTTGGCCGAAACCAAGTTGGTGAACACGATCATTTGTTTCAGGTGGACGCTTAAATTCCATTATATAATCCTTATTTTTCTAATTTTCTCTGTTATCGGGTCTCCCCGTTGTAATCCCAGCTTGTATTAAATGCCTCTTGGGTAGTCATGCCACTAGACGATTCTTTAGGAGCGATGGTTCTTACCCTTACTAAAGCAAAAACACTATGTATCCAGCGGGTTTTTGTTCCGCACGGTTAGACCCTTTATTGATTAGTAGAGAGTCTCTTAACATGCTTGCTGACTAAATCAAATTGTACTGTCATCTGAATTTTATGAGGTATTCAGTTATTAACACCTAAAGCCATTTTATTTTTTTGATTCATAACTACTTTCAGCATATTGGTACGAAAGTAAGTTTCTTGTATCTATTTCTACACTTTTTTTCTAGAAAAACCATGCCAATACACTGGCCACTTATTGTCTAAACCAATGTTATTTATAATTGAAGCAACGCCAACTAGGAAGATACTACCTAACAACACCGGAAAGAGTAAAAAATCAAAACCAGAAATGCCGGCCATAATAATCACTAAAGGATTGGCACCTGCTGGCGGGTGAACTACACGTAAAAATTGCATTGCAGCGATAGCCGTACCGACGGCAAAGGCCATTACAAGTGCGCTGTTACCAAATAGGTATAATGCTAAAAGGCCGATGAACGCCGAAACCATGTGTCCACCAATGACGTTTCTTGGTTGGGCTAGAGGCGAAGCAGACGCCGCAAAGAGTATTACGCAGGTTGCGCCAAATGGAGCCATCAACATCGGGTATGTTGTTATATCGGTTAAAAGAGTTAACCCAAAAATACTAATGAACCCTCCCACAAGTCCGCGTAAAATCTCTTTAAACTCAGGTCTTTTGGGTAATTGGCCGCCGCCAGATAGCTTACTCATTTTGTATATCCTCAAATGTTAGGTTTAAGACACTTTGTTACATGGCTATGTTGCAAAGTGCTATTATTGAATGACGGTACAGGTCTGTACCTGCTTGCGCAAGCTATTATTAAGGGTTGGTAAATGAGAGTTGAAGATCACATACTAGATATTGCAGAATCCTTGTTTAATCTACATGGTTATACTGCGGTAGGAATTGACTTGATTAGAGATGAGGCTAGGGTGTCCAAAACGACAATCTATCGCCATTTTGATGGAAAGGGAGGCTTAATTAGATCAGTATTGAATCGACGGCATCTTAGATTTCGAAAAACGCTCACAAGCGTATTAGATCCAATTACAAATACCGATGACAAATTAATTGCAATTTTGGATTGGCATTTTAATTGGTTTGATTCTTCCGACTTTGAAGGATGTATGTTCATGCATGCATTTTCAGAGTTTAAGGAGGAGGATAAAAAAATAAGTCAAATTGCTCTGGATCATAAAACTTGGTTATCACAAGTGTTGTTAAGTACTCTTGATGTGAATACTGTTGCTAGAGAGCAAAAGGCTGAAATGCTCATGACAATACTAGTAGGTATGATTGTCAGAGCCGAATTTTCTACTTTATCTAATGACCGCCAAATGTATAAAACGCTGATGCTAAATATTGCCGGATGTAAGTATAAAATAGGGGAATAAGCAGTCGAGTAAGTCTTTGCGTCTATCATTGCTAAAAGAAAGCCCTTGTTGAAAGATAGGGCAAGCTCTACCCCAACTACCCAGCTTTTATCTCATCAACAAGCTCGATTCAATGGGAATGAACAGGTCGGCAGACGCGACTAGTGACGCAGCGGTTAGCATTTCAACCCCATACACCTCTACCCTGCAATTTTTTTTAGCTCTAACCCTTTGCGCCAGTAAATCAAAATCACCATCGCCTGAAAGCAAAACAATCGTATCACTTAGTTCTGCGTACTCCATTGCGTCCAGTGCAATACCAACATCCCAATCTCCTTTTGCTGAGCCGTCTGAGCGCTGAATATACGGCTTTAGCTTTACTTCAAAGCCGATTGCTTTGAGGATATTTTGAAATTTCCGTTGCTTTTCATCGCCTCGATCTATCGCATATGCAACTGCGTTCATAACCTTCCTACCGCTAGTCGCAGTAGCCCAAAATTTATTGTAATCGAAGTGTCGCCCGTAGGCCTGTCTAGTTGTGTAATAAATGTTTTGAACATCCACTAAAATTGAGATTTTTTTCATCGACATTCAATTGGCGGTTAAAGAGAAGAAAGTGGTAAACGGGTCATTCTACAGCGGCTAGATTAGAGTTTAGACGACTGCGTAACTCTTGCTCGTCTGCTGCAATAAACATAACACTCAGCGGCTGGCCATCGTTCTTTAGGAATACCGCCTGACCGTCGACTAGCCTATAGCGGCCGGCAATCGAGTGCCCCTGCGGCGTTGACAAGTCGGCTACTACAAAATCAAGCCGCGAATCATAATCACTGCGAACTTTGCGTAGACGATTAAGTGCGTCGCCCCCTGCGGGCGAGAAATTTTCATATGCGAGTACCAGCACCGGCTTACCTTGACCAATGACAGATAGATCGGTACCAATGGGCTTGCCACCGCTCATGGTAAAGAAATAGCCGAAACCAATTAGGATCGCTAACGATACAGTGATTACTGAGATTACTTTAATCATCGAGATGCAGACTCCTATGCCAACTGCGATTAGCTATACATCAACTACTGTGACTATTTTGGAGCGATTCAGCTCTAGCCTTAACAAGGCATAATAGGGCTAAGCAGATTGCTTAGCAATAGCTGGCTTCACCGACATCATTCATTTTGCGATTGGCTAAAACTAATGATTCCGCATTGGCTTTATTAACGCCACTGCTTGTCGCTAGCTCTTTAACACGGCAAACCAAAACATAGGTGAAGTGTTTAAATAATCATGCCTCTAGGAAACTCCATCTTGACCAAATACTGCTTGCATTAATCAACCCCCAACATTCTAATGGTGCCCCCTAGATGATCTCACTTGGTTGGTCGCGCCAAACTGGATCTAGGGCGCAGTCACTTAAGTTCACCCGCTTTTTTAAATTGGATTAAAGGAGATAGTTAGAAAAATGAAACCCAACAACGTTAATTCAAATATTCTTATCCTTGAAGACGATCTTGATCAAATGAAATTTTTAGTTAGTTTGACGCGAAGTGAGATGAGAAAAATCATATCCGATGAAACCACAAGCGATAGGCAACGACGAAGAATAAGAGGTATTCAAATTATAAAAGTAAGTAATACTAATTCCTTACGAAAAGCCGCATCGATGTATAAAAACGTTCTATTAGCGGTGTTAGATTGTAATGCGCCTGACACCAAGGGTGGCACGGCTCACGATCAGTTGGTAAAAACCAAGCATCTCGTAACAGGACAACATAGCGCGGTTGATATCGCGACCGTTAATCTGCCTGACACGCCAATCACCTTGATATCGTCATTCGATAGGTTCCATAGAACGGTGAATCGATACTATGAAAGCAAACATGATTTAACCATAGAGTTTGTTCGTAAAAATGACCCAGCTAAGATTTCAGAGAACATTGAGCATCACCTAACAAGGTATTTGAATTCAATACGTTGATTTCTATCAGCAATATACAACAAATCTTGTTTTCTACTATACCCATAAAGCTTTGCCTAACTTCATCAGTCAATCATCGATTGCAACTTGAAGAAAAAATCAGAAGCTTATGGGATTGGCGAGCGCCAAGACTCTTTTTCGCGATTCTTCATCAATCAATGACTCGTTATGGTAATTTTCAAGAACCTCATTGATGCTCTTTAAGTGAGGCATCAAAAGCTCTTTATCTTTCGCATTAATATCATATTGGTTAATGGTTCTTAGCACCGCTATCGATGCCGCATTTAGACTTTTATTTTGCCTTGGGGTCGGGTTGTCGTGGGGAGTTGCCAGCCCTAACTTCCGACTGACCTCTTGCACCACATCACCTTCGTAGGTAAAGACAGATACGTTATTTTGACCAAACACTGTTTGGCATTCGGTGACGAAACCTTGATAATTCAAATGTTGAGAAAACCATTCAATATCTAACATTTCAGCAAAGGATAGATCTTTGCCATAACATGGATTGCCGTCGATTTTCGGATTGCGAATACATTGTTTGTAGTAGCTTTCAATAAAGCCAAGTGAATCACGAAACCATACCCAGACTTCAATATCGAACAGCTCACTTAATTGACTTAAAATGACTTTCGATTGCTCAGGAAATTCCCACCAATAGTTATAAATACCTTCAGACGACAGAATGATCGTATGCGTATCTTTGTTAACTTGCGAGATTATATTTTTGAAGTTTTCCAGTAAGTATTGCCTATGTGTTGTGACTAAGTTTTTCTCGAACCACTGATGTTTAGGTGCCGACGGATTTTTTAGTTTTTCAAGATTATGTGGGTAAAGTACCCCTCTACCCCTAAGCTTCCTTTGCTTTTTATCTAGGTAGGTTTGTAAACTCGTGGTGCCAGTTTTCGGTGTTCCAGCATGAACAATTAACTTAAGTTTCTGGCCATTGAGTTGCTCAATTGGCATTAACAACTCAGCCAATTCGTTAGCAAAATGAATATCTATTTTTTCCATTGCGCTAGATAAAAATCTTTAAAAATATCGGCAATGAAGAATACTCTATTTTAGCCTTAGCTTGATTCTGATCTAGAAATGCTTATGCCCACAATCACGTAAATACCGTTCGAATCCCAGTTAATCAACTCTCCTGCTATCGCGTACCAAATTAATACAACTCAGATAAAAGCGCTAAGGCCTTGCAACACAGCATGTCCGTTTTTAAATCTTTATGACAAATTAGAGGTCGGCGTTTTATGCCCTGCAAACCAACGAATGTGGGGGATGACATTAATGCCGCTTGCTTAAGCATATTATCGGCCCAGCCCGATCTAATTTCCTGTTTTAAAAACGAGCGCGGCTCGGTCATCATCGAGCGGGCACGTTATCAATACTTTGACTATTAATGATTATTTGTGGAAAAGTTAAAGAAAAAACCTTGATCGGCATTTTAAGGCGAAAAAATTAGAGCAATGAGCGGCTGTAACAATGAGCTGACAGACGCATAAAAATTAAGCTATATATCGGTACAACCCCCCCGTTTGTTAACCCATATTTGAATTATGAAGATTTGCAAAGAGGCCTTAATTAAATTAGCTATCTTGACAAATGTGTGCTATAGCTTAGCTGTGTACTCAGGTGGGGTTGGGTCACTAAATGACAAAACATGAGTTTACTTTCTTTCATAAAAGGGGAAATTGTTTATGTCTACTATCCATCGATTTTTCATTTCACATACGCTTTTATTCATACTAATTGTCGTTTTATTGAGCAGTCTAGCCAGTGCTGCAAACCAGCCTAGCCAAGGCAATGCTGAATATCAACCTTACCACGCGCTCTCAAGCCATCATTCTCAAAGGCGTTTATTCCGCTTTCTAAGCCGATATTGGTACTGGAGATATTGCTGCAATCGAGCCGTGACTATTGC
>JAESTB010000582.1 GCA_016763815.1 Arenicella sp. | reverse complement strand
TATCGAAAAATTATCGATGGTATCTGGGCAAACTGAGTTGCTTCGCAATATCTCAGTGGATCGTATTTCAATCGGTGACCCAAATGTCGTCGATATCCAAGTTCTAGGGGAGTCGAACGAGCTTTTGATTCAAGCCTTGGCCCCTGGATTTACTGATTTGCGATTATGGAAAGACGGTGTAGTTAAAACCTTGATTCTTAATATTGGTAGCCCGGCCGCAAACCAGAATTTTGAGATGGTGCGAATGGCGCTCTCAAGTGTTGATGGAATTACGATTCGGCCGATGGGCGAGCGTGTGTTGGTAGAGGGGTCGATTTATAACGATGCCGATCTAGCGAAGATTGCTCAGGTCACTGAAGCGTTTGACAATGTCCTGGTTCTAGCGACTAAAAGCACCATTGACTTACAGAATATTGTTGCACTGGATGTGAAATTTGTGGAGGTACGCAAAAACGTTTTACAGAGTATCGGAATTAATTGGGACGATTTCGCCAATGGGTTTACTTACGGGACTGTTCGAAGTTTCGTAACTAATGATGTCTTTGGCATCGACCCCGGTATCACGGCGCCACTGACAAACGCTCTTTCAACAGACCTTTCATACAATACTTTCGGTATTGCGTCCCGAGTTAATTCAGTAATCGATATGCTAGCGACTAATGGTTATGCACGACTGTTAGCCGAGCCAAAGTTAACCTGTTTGAGTGGTGCAGATTGCTCGTTTCTGGCCGGCGGTGAGGTGCCGATACCGATTGAGACCGACGAACGCATTAGTGTCGAGTTCAAAGAGTATGGAGTAATACTTAATATTCAGCCAATTGCCGACAGCGTTGGCAACATTTCAGCAACAATAGAGGTGGAAGTAAGCAGTATTGACCCGGCTGTAACTGTACGGGGTATCCCCGGTTTCCTGACTCGCAGGACGTCGACACATACCAACGTGCGTAATGGCGAGACGATTATATTGTCAGGCATGGTGCAAAATGAGAGTAGTAAGGATATCGATCGTGTGCCGGGCCTAGGTAATATTCCAATCATTGGTGAACTGTTTAAATCCCGCCAATTTAGAAATAACAGCAGCGAGTTATTAGTCTTTGTGACACCGACCTTGATTCAGCCAAACAGTAAAGCGAATCAAGATGCAATTGAGCGATCTGACGTACTTTATTATGAAAATGACGAAAATTATAAATTTAATTTGTTGGACTAACGATGATGTATAAGCTCTCTATCTCTGGAAACAGTGGACCTAGTTCGTCGATCTCATTGGTGGACGGGCGGCGATATATATGTGGTAAAGGGTCTGAATCGGACTTGATTGTCAGCAATGACAGTGTTTCTCGCACACATGCAGAGATCGAGTCACAGAACGGCGAAGTGTTCATTTCTGATCAGAATAGCACTAATGGTACTTGGATCAATGGTGAGCGTTTAGTTGAACCCCGAACTAAATTAGCGGTCAGCGATTCGATCGTGTTAGGTACAGCGGTGATAATATTGACAGAGGAAGTGCCGAGTCTTGCCTCTGAACTGAAACACGCAGAGCAGATCGCTCCAGTGTCTGCAGCCGCTGACGATTATGCCTATAGCTCATTACTGGAGCATCAAGAGTTTATTAAAGAAGTGCATCAAAAGACGCTTGATTTTCTGGACCTGCATAAGCGCTCTATTTTACATAAAATGTCGGACACCGACCTTCGGATCGAAGCCAGTAAAGCCGCAGAGCAAGTCTTGGACTCTGAAATTGTAGCGCTGCCCAAAGGGATTAAAAAATCCGAGCTAATCGAATCTACGGTCGCGGAGGCGGTCGGCCTCGGTCCTCTTGAACCGTTACTCGCCGATGAATCTATCACCGAAATCATGGTCAACGGTTACCAGAATATCTATGTGGAGCGTGATGGTAAGCTGCAAAAGATTTCGAAGCAGTTCAATTCGGCGTCGTCCTTAATGAGTATTATTGAACGAATAGTGACGCCGCTAGGTCGACGAATTGACGAGGGTTCGCCGATGGTCGATGCCAGACTAAAGGATGGTTCTCGAGTGAACGCCATCATCGCGCCGCTGGCTCTAAATGGAGCGACTCTAACGATTCGTAAATTTTCTAAGCACCGCTTTGGTATGGACGACCTATTAGCACGCGATACATTAAGCCCCAATATGGGTAAATTTTTAGAAATGGCCGTTCATCACCGGCGTAATATGCTGGTGTCCGGTGGAACAGGTAGCGGTAAAACGACCACTCTTAACGTTATATCTAATTTCATCCCATCGACTGAACGCATCGTCACGATTGAGGATGCAGCAGAGCTTCAGTTGAATCAAGACCACGTAATATCTCTTGAAAGCCGACCAAAAAATATCGAAGGTAAAGGTGAAGTACTGATACGCGATTTAGTCAAAAACTCCTTGAGGATGCGCCCGGATAGAATCGTCGTTGGTGAGTGTCGTGGTGGTGAAGCTCTGGATATGCTACAGGCGATGAATACTGGTCACGACGGTTCATTAACAACAGGTCATGCGAATTCGCCTCGCGACCTTTTGTCTCGACTTGAAGTTATGGTGTTGATGTCCGGAGTAGACTTGCCCGTGCGAGCCATTCGCGAGCAAATTGCGTCTGCAGTGGATATCGTTTTACAGCAAACACGGTTTTCCGACGGTTCTAGGCGCATTACCAGTATTTATGCGATTGACGGTATGGAGGGCGACGTTATTCTGATGCAAAAACTGTTCGAGTTTGTTCAAACTGGTTTGGATGAAAATGGCACTATCTTGGGACATTATCAGTCCACAGGCGAAATTCCAAAATTTTATAGCGATCTTGAGAATGGTGGCGTCGTCATGGATCGTAGCGTGTTCGTTAATAATGGCGGAGAGAGCACTCTATGATGCACATTGTGATAATCATGGTGTTGGGCATGATAGCCGTATGCTTGTTCATCTTCTCGATGCGCGATACTGTAAAACGAGGTTATGATGAGTATGAAGACCGGGCTTTAGATCAAATAAAACAGGGCTTATCTGACAACTTACTTTTTGTCGACCCTAAGAAACTGTTTTTTGCGACGCTGTTGTTTTCATTGCTTATAGGTATCCTTTTCTTCGCAGCTTATGGATTAGTTGTAGCCGGCATTGCCGTATTTATCAGTGCCTTTTTACCGCAGTTTGTGCTTACGCATTTAAAGAAAAAGCGTGATGAAAAATTTGTCTATCAATTGCCCGATTGCCTTAGCACATTGTCGATGTCGTTACGCGCTGGTGCGAATCTAGCTAGGGCCATGGAACTGGTCGTTGAGCAACAGCCTCCACCGATTTCGCAAGAGTTTGCAATTGTGTTGTCAGACGTCAAGATGGGGCTGCCGATCGAAGATGCGTTGACTAGAATGTACGTTCGAGTTGACTCAATTGAGGTTGAGTTGTTTACTTCAGCGGTTGCGATTTCGCGCTCCGTTGGTGGCATCCTTGCTTACACAATGGAGACTTTGGCCGATACTATTCGCGAAAGACTGCAAATTGAAGGCAAGATTAGAGCGCTCACTTCAATGGGAAAGGCTCAAGGTTGGGTTGTGGGAGGGATGCCACTATTCGTTGTATACGCCATGTATAAGGCCGAACCGGACGCGATGGCGGCGTTAACCAATGAGTTTTGGGGTTACGTCGTGTGTGCTGTGTTAGCCGTGATGGGGCTTCTGGCCTTCTTTATGATTCGAAAAATCATTGATATTGATGTGTAGGCGGCGATGTTTTCTCTAATAATATTTTTAGTTTTAGTAACCATAGTGAACGTTGTGGTTTTCTTTATTTCCAGTTGGAATCAACGGGATGACAAGGGTTCTGAGTTTTGGCGCGATCGACCACCGTCGTGGTTCACTCTTTTTCTTCCGCTGATCAACATGTTTAAATTAGTTAAACCCATGTCTTCAAACTCGATGGCGCATCAAATGCTTACCGATAAGTTGAAATCAGCTGGGTATTCCTATGCCATAAAACCAGAAGAGTTTTCAGCCTCGCGTTGGGTTGGATTAGCTTTTGGGTCTAGCTTCGTTTTCATCTTGGTCTACGGTTTTTCGATCGAAGATTTCAACTACATCGTGATGTCGTTATTTGCCATTCCACTCGGATTTTTCTATCCAGATATTTGGCTTAATGATGCAGTCAAAGAGCGGCAAAAGAAAATATCTAAACATTTTCCATTCTTTCTTGAATTGCTAGTGCTTTCAATGCGTGCTGGTTTGAACTTTACCAGCGCCCTTGAGCATGCAACTAACAAACTGCCCGACGGCCCACTCCGCAAAGAGCTCCAGCACTTGGTTCGCGATATACGAACTGGCTTGAGCCGCCGAAATAGTTTGGACTTAATGGCAAAACGTGTGGCAGTGCCCGAGGTTAGTAACTTCGTTGCGGCGATCAACCAAGCCGAAGAAGTGGGTGGCGAACTTGGCGATTTGTTATTTAAACAGGCGACTCAGAGACGCAAGGAACGGTTTTTAAAAGCCGAGGAACTTGCCGGTAAAGCGCCTGTGAAAATGCTGTTGCCTCTAGTTGGTTTGTTATTTCCGATGACCTTCGTCGTGATTATTTTCGTGATTTACATAAAAGCACGAGACGGTGGCGCATTAAATTTTTTACTGGGCACCTAAGGGTATTCGTATGTTGACATGAAAGAGGTAAATGGAATTGGTATACACTAATTTTTTTCGTTTAGGTGGTTTAATCACGGCATTAGTCTTCCTTGCCATGTCATCGACGGCACAAGCCCAGTTCAACCCATTCCCTATTAACACGGTAGATTGTGGCATCGTGTGTTCACCTGAGTGTGACAATTCGGGTGGTGGCGATGATGATCCTTTGTGTGAATTATTAGGTACTTGCGATCCTGGCGATTGTGATTCAAGCATACAAAGCTGTATCGGCGATGACGATGGTGGCGGTGACGATGGGTGTGAGGGTGCCGATTGTGGCGATAATAACTCCTGCAGCACCGACGGTGTTGCTGACGGAAGTTCTAATGCTCCAAATGGATCAACGGGTAATCCTATTAATCTGATCTCCGGCAATAAATATAAACGCCAGATTGATCTCGCCCCCTTATCTGGTGTGCTTGGGCTTCAGTTTGTAAGGCACTATAACAGCGCCTATTCAAAGAGCATTGGTTTAGGGCGAGGGTGGCGACATTCCTACTCGACCATTTTGTCTGTCAATAAGGGCTTTCAGCCTGGCGAAATGGACATCATGAGAATTCAGCAAGCAGATGGCCGAATTCTACGCTTTGAACGGACTGGTGAGCGCAAGGTCGGAGCTCAATATCGGACACGAAACTTTGGTGATGGTTATATAACCACGACCGACTTTGGCTATCAGTGGCGGTGGCGTTCTGGACGTATTGTATCATTTGATATTCGAGGCTTGATGACGCAGGTTGAAGAGTATGGTCAGGTTCTCAAACTTCGGTATGGCGGCAATAGTGCTCAGTTAATTTCTGTAGTTGATCCGCAAGGTCGCCGGTTGCAGCTACATTATGTCGACAACCGACTAGCCGCATTTACCGACCCAAAAGGACAGACCACCGCGTTTAAGTTTGACAAAGAAGAGCGCCTAGTAAATGTGGTGCGGCACGATCGTCGTATTCGTTTGTATCACTATCAAGACGCTTCACACATTTGGAACCTCACTGGTATTACCGACGAACGTGGGATTCGTGTGCAAAGTTACGGTTATGACGAACAGGGGCGTGCGATTTCTTCCACTAAGGACATTAATACCGAGAAAGTCAGTGTTGAGTACGATGATGAAAACCAGCAGCGCATATTAACCGACAGCAGCGGTATCCAGACGGTTTATACACTCACTGAAGTTTCTGGTCAGATGATGATTGCCGAGGTTCGTGGTCCAGGGTGTAGCGTTTGCGAAGATGGAGATCTGTCTTATGAATATAATGACGCAGTGCAGATTACTAAGGTAACTCGTAAGAACGGAGTTATAACTGAATTTGACTACGACTCACGAGGAAGATTACTCGCGCACTACCAAAGCGAGCCGGAGCAACTAAAGCAATTTGTAATCGGCTATGAGTATCCTGACACAGGTAACAAGCCCATCAAAATCCGACGACCTAGTGTCGCTCCGGATAAGTTTCGTGTCACCGAAATTGAATACGATTCAAACGGTATGATGCGCTCAGTGACCGAGAAGGGTTTTAGTCCTGCGACCACAATTTTTGATACCAGCGTTAATAAGGACCGTTATGTCGAAGTATCTCGAACAAGCACAGTTGACTATGACTCGAGAGGCAATGTAACCAAGATCGACGGACCGCGCAATGACGTTGACGATATCGTATTGATATCTTATGACAACAATAACCGTTTAGCGTCGGTCAAGCTTCCAAATGGTATTTTACAACGTGTTTTAGAGTACGACGAACTTGGGCGTCCAACGCAGACTCAGGCCGGATCCCAAACTATTACTAAGATTCAATATGGTCGTTTAGGTAAACCGATAAAAATATCCAAGGGCAGTTTGTCGGTTCAATACGAATACGACGAAGTCGGTAATATTATTGCGATCAAGGACTTTGATGGTAAGTCTATTGAGTATAGTTATGATAACTCGGGACGTGTTGACCGCGTCAGTCGCGAAAATGGTCCTTCAGTAAAAGTCGGCTTTGATGATGAAAATCGAATGGCATTTCGCCAAATGCTTGATTCGAACAATAACGTTATTGATACGATCTCTTATTTGTATGATGCGAGCGACCGACTCTCTCAAGTTGAAACCGCAAACGACAAGAAAAAATTCTCATACGATTCTTCCGGCTATTTAACGCAAATAGAAAATGGTAATGGCCATGTCTTAAATGTTGAGACATCATTGGTCTCTCGTATCGTCAAGTTTACTCAGCCTAGTGGCGCTATGACGGCTGTCAACTATGATCGACGAGGCCGTGTTACTGGCGTTACTGATGCTCGTGGTAACGCCTCGCTTGAGCATAGAGATGATTTTGGCCGTCTGGTGAAGCTGGAAAACCCTGATACTGGATTATCTCAATATGAGCATGATGAGGCTGGAAATGTTGTCGCGTTTAAATCGTCTGGTGGCAACGTTATTACCCAAAAGTACGATGCCGGTAACCGAATCGTAGAGAGAAAGGCCGATGACTCAGCTATTCGTTTTGAATACGATAGCGTCACGGGTAAATTATCCAAAGTTGAAAACGATTTCAGCACGGATTCTTTCGCATACTTACCGAATGGACGGCTGGTAAGTCACACGCTGACCGTCGACTCAAATAAATTTGAAACTCGATTTTCATATAATGACTTTGGCAGGCTAATTCAAAAAAATATGCCCGATGGGCAAATTCTCGATTACCACTATTACCCAGATGGCCCCAATAAGGGCGATTTACGATCGGTATCTAAAAGAACCTTCTTGGGTTTTAGCGATCAAATGCTGTTGCAGGACTTGGACAGCAATCGTTGGGATGGCCAGACCTCGATGACCTTTGGGAACGGTCTTCAAACAAGTCGGTATTATGATACAGATGGCCGTTTATCAAAAATTAGGACATCAAATATTCTGGAACTTGATTACGATTACGATACGGCCGGTAGAGTCTCCGAGGTCACTCGAAACGGCAAGACTCGGAAATATAAGTACGACGAATATGGACGCTTATCTAGAGTTCAAACAGAAGAACTAAATTATCAGTATCAATACGATGAGGTTGGCAATCGTACGCAGATCGTTAAGCGCGGGAGTGGGGCAGAGACCACAACACAATACTCCTATGCAGAAGAATCTTCTGGGAATCAGCTTAAACAGGCTGGCGACGCTAACTATCGATTTAATCAAGAAGGAAGCACGTTGTCGGTCGCTTCCAATTTGGGGGCGAAACGTTACGAATACAATTCAGAACAGCGACCAACTAAGTTGTTCATCGACGGCCAATTAGCCGCTGAGTATCAATACAATGGCTTCGGAGAAAGAATCAAGAAAATTTCTTACTCGGGCTCCAAAAAACCAATTGTTACCTACTATCTATACAGTGGCGGCACTTTAGTGGCTGAGGCTAACGGTGATGGTGATGTAACAACACAGTATTTGTATCATCAGGGTCAACCGGTTGTTAAATTTTTTGGGGCGGAACCACAGTATATACACACCGACCACCTCGGGACTCCCCAACAGCTTACGGATGACGATCAAGCGGTTATCTGGCAAGCTGATTATTCGCCGTTTGGTTCAGCGGAAATTAGTATTGCAGCAACAGATCTCAATTTAAGGCTTGCTGGACAATACTTTGATAGTGAGAGTGGTTCTCATTACAACTATCTACGTGATTATGATCCGGAAATTGGCCGTTACTTAACGAGTGACCCGCTTGGTATCTATGCAGGCATCAATACATATGCTTATGTTGATAGTAATCCTATTAACGCTATCGATCCCTATGGCTTATACAAACTGGTGATTGGAATTGAGGCAAATGATCCAACCGCATTCGTTGGTGATGTGCATGATCTAGACGTGGATTTTGGTCATGCT
>JAESTB010000581.1 GCA_016763815.1 Arenicella sp. | reverse complement strand
GTTCTAACGAAGGTTCTAACGAAGGTTCTAACGAAGGTTCTAACGAAGGTTCTAACGAAGGTTCTAACGAAGGTTCTAACGAAGGTTTTAACGAAGGTTTTAACGAAGGTTCTAACGAAGGTTCTAACGAAGGTTCTAACGAAGGCTCTAACGAAGGCTCTACTGTGACGTTTTCAAGCGAAGTTTTTTCTTCTTCAGCTGTGTTAACTTGCCTATTAGTGTTGACCGACCATTTGTTGGCGTTGGCGGTCGGTTGTTCGGCGGCATTTATATCGAGCGATAATATTAGCGCTAGGACAATTAATTGCTTGGCATTTCTTGGCAGCGCAGCGACCGTATCTAAGTTGCATAATCGTTGTAAATTTAATGTCATCACCACCACACCAAGCCGTTGTTTTCTGTATTACTGTAGCATTAAAAATACAAAAACAGCTTGATGTGGTAAATATTCTCAATCGTGGAGAGGTAAGTTAGTAATGTTTATCTTGCCAAAGCGGTTTGAGAAGCGGCGTTAAAACGCTTATCTAGCCTTGCTCGGCTTTGTTTCTAGCTTGGTTTCAAACAGATATTCCATTTCGCACGGCGAGCCATCGCAGCTCGCAGGGTCGAATTTAGTATTGCTAATAATGTAGTTAATTAAGGTCGCGGCACTAGCGGTCGGAGCTTTGTAAATGCTTACCTGCTTGACCTCGCCGGTAGTACCAATCACCGCGATAACAAGCACATCGCCTTCGTCTCTAAGGTCACGATTAGCCTTATATAAGGGGTAGTAGATGGCTTGTGTGCCTTCGCTAGGAAAAGGCGGGTGCTCAGAGTCTTTCAATCCTCCATAGGCGGCTTTTACCCGAGCTTGCAGGGTTGAAGACATATCGCTGTAACGAGTATCGAAAGGGACATCGTTTTTGTATAGTATTTGTTTAAACTTGGACCCCGGTCGTGGATCGCCGTAAAGATAGTAAGAATTCTGATCGTTGCTCTGTTTAGCTGACGCGCTGCCAGAAAAAGATATTAAAAGAGCCGTCATGATAAAAACTAATGATAAAATATTGCTACGCATGTTGATTTTCTCCGGTGTTTGACCGCTCGTTGATGGCCAGCCAAATATTGATTGAGTGGCGACCCCTTGTAGGTCGCTTGTGTGAAGTAAGATGCGATAACTTCGAATTTAGATTCAAAACTGAGAAGGTTTTATTCAAATCTATTGAAAAACGGCTCATATTCAATCGTGAGTTAAGGGATGGCCGGTATCAATAAGTCGATTACGGCATACCTCAGCTGGAAATGATTACAAAAGAAAAGTGCCTGTTATCTTCAAGCTTTAGCTCATACGGGATATCGCTGAATTTTTCGCAAAAATATTTAAAATCAGTCAGTCATTTTTCATATGCCGCGGGGTCTGTTGAGCGTTGTTGGGACTCAAACGTTGCTAACTTAGGACTGGCCTTAAGTCTGATCGCTGAGGAGCGCTCAAATTCTTAAAATTCAGGGTTAAAATTGTTAATCTCTTGCTGTTCAATTCTTATAGTGAAATCTTGTATACTGCGTGGCGATTCGGGGCGGAACTGCTTAATTGCTCTAGCCACTGTCCTATATTTAATGTCCATTAGCTACTGCGCCGTGTGATAACTTCGGCATCCAACTTAACCTGAGACTGTTTCCGCCGATCGGTCCAATTAAAAGAGACCTATGCACGAACCATAATGTGATTGAAAATGGCTAAAAACCACCTACTTTTTATTGGAAAACTAGTGAATAGCCAGCTATTCCCGCCATTTTCCGCCGTAATTAGGCTGTTTTTATCCGATTTTCATCTCAATTCTAGTGTGTGCAAAGGCCTCTAAAAGAATAGCCTGCTACCGATAGCCCATTTGTTATGACTCAAACCGCTTCGTCGACATTGTCTGATCGTTCTCGTCTAGTGCGATTGCTTACCGACTTGTCTGATACCCATTTCAGTTCGGCTGAATACAATCTTGCCGAGCACTTAGGCCGCCTGCTTAGCGTATCGGATTCGATTACTCTTTCTCGTTCACTGGGTCAGTTGCCTGAGATTTTGGGTAAACAAGTTTCGCTTAGTGCAGATGCTGTTCGGGACGATGTTTTAGAGACCCGCAAGCAAGTGATGCACATTATTATGCGGAGCTTTGACGCGGAGCATGAAGGCACTGGAATTCAGGCACCCAGCGTTCGTACTGGAACTCGCGCAGAAGCGCTAGAGACGTATGAGCCGTATCAACGCTTCTATAGTACGCACCAGGCGGCGATGGCCGGTGAAGCCAACAGTTTACGTCTGCGCGTTCGGGCTGCCGTGTCGGGTTTTTCAGTCGAATTACATCAGCTGGCTGAACTAGACAGAATAATAGGCGAGAGTTTGAGCGGCCATAGCGCAAAATTATTTAATGTAACCCCAAAATTATTGCAGCAGCGGTTTAAGCAGCTGTTGGCCGCGCATCGGCTTAAAGAGAGCGATAGCAGTAACACTGAGCTACATCATTGGCTTAGACAAGGGGGCTGGCTTGAACTTTTTTATCAAGACATGCAAGAACTATTACTAGCCGAATTGGATGTGCGTTTACAGCCAACACTGGGCTTGTTAGAAGCACTTTACGAACATACGAGCAACACAACAGCATGACAAAAATGTTATTTGGCGGCGCCTTTATCCTAGGCGCTTTGGCGATTCTTTGGATAGGGCGCATCTTTCTAGGCGCTGACAATCTAGGTCTTGGCGTGACCGTGTTAATCGCTATTGTATACATCATCGGCACGCTAGAATTACGGCAATTTCGCCGCGCAACAGTCACACTCAATGAGGCGCTTAATGCCTTAGCGCAACCGCTTGACGATCTTTATAAATGGCTGCTTAAAATAGATCCTAGTCTGCAAAATGCGGTGCGTTTACGGGTAGAGGGTGAGCGAAATGGCCTTCCCGCGCCAGTGATAACGCCATACTTAGTTGGGCTTTTGGTCATGCTCGGACTGCTTGGAACCTTCGTCGGCATGGTCGATACGCTTAAAGGTGCGGTTGTGGCGTTGCAGGGTACCAGCGAACTTGAAGCTATTCGCGCCGGCCTAGCGGCGCCTATTGCTGGTTTGGGGCTGGCTTTTGGTACCTCGGTCGCGGGGGTGGCGGCTTCGGCTATGCTGGGCTTGCTATCAACCATTAGTCGACGTGAGCGATTGCAAGCAAGTCACTTGCTGGATACTCACGTTGGCACCACGTTGAGACTCTTCTCGGCCAAATATCAACAGCGTCTTGCCTTTCAAGCAATGCAAGATCAAGCGGCTGTGATGCCCGCAGTTGCAGACCAGTTGAGTGCGTTAGCGAATAGTTTAGAGAGGTCCAACAGCAGTATGACGGCACAAATACTGCAAAATCAAGAGCACTTTCAAAACACTATAACTGGCCTGTACCATGAACTGAATGAGTCGGTAGATCAGTCGTTGAAAACTACTTTGGTAGAGAGTGCTAGTATTATTAGCGCAAGTGTTAAGCCGATGGCCGAAGAAACACTGTCGCAGCTTAGTACTAGCGCGCTGGAAATCCAACAGCAGTTGATAAAGATTAGTCATGAACAACTCGCCGCGATCCATCAATCGACTGAAGAAAATAATGATCGGTTAAGCAAATCTTCAGCGGCGGGTCTTGCTCAACAGGCAAAGTCGACTGCCGACTTAATCGCTGAAGTAAACAATGCCACTTCAAGTGCAAATGACCAGTTGACGGCTAATAGCACTGCCTTGTTGCAAAGTTTTAGCGCTACTACCGAGCAATGGGCAGATCAGCAGCGTGAGCAAGCAAAACAGTTTAGCAATACCATTGGCCATCAACTAAATAGCTTAC
>JAESTB010000580.1 GCA_016763815.1 Arenicella sp. | reverse complement strand
TAGCCTAGTCAAAAATACACAAAAAGCAGCGCTACTGATTTATAAGCTTTCTGAGACGCGCGACAATAATCCATAGCCTTAGCGATTGCGGATAAAAAGCCTTGGCAATTACCAATAAAAGATTGCAGCTGTGCCGTAAGTTTTTATTGGTGAGCTGATTCCCTGAAACACAAGGCTCGATGCGACCGGACAACTCTAGGAGTGTAAAGCTGAGTTTATTGACACTTTGGAATGGCGCCACAACTCATAGCGCTCATTCGATGCAGTGAATTTCACTCTGAAGCCCAATTAATTCAACCGCAGTGCAACATAGTTTGTGCTCAAACGAGCATCTTCTTCTATAAGCGGACTAAAATAGTATTTAAACCAAGTCGGGATTTTGGAAGTTTTGCATTAAAGTCATCTTCAGGGTGACGATACCCAATGGCTAAAGCTACATCGCACTGATAGCCATCAAGCTCATCTTCAAACTCTTTATTGACTAACTCAATATCAATACCTTCTAAAGGCGTTGAATCTATTCTAAGACGAGCTAGAACATGCAGGGTGTTACCAAAAGCAAGATAGGTTTGAGCCTTTGTCCAAGTGCTAGTGTTGCCAGCATTATCGGTATTAACTTCTGCAAAAGTAAAAACACCAAAAGCCTTTTCACGATCCTCTAGCTTAGTTCGCCCATCCTCAATCCCTTTATCGACTACCTGAGCATAATTGTCGCGCGAGTAGCGTGGATTATAAGCAAAGAGAATAATATGTGAACTATCAAATACATGTGGTTGGTTATATTGATGTCTATGAGCATAGGTTTTGTTCATACGCTCTTTGGCTTCATTGCTCTCAATAACTACAAATTTCCATGGTTGCGAGTTAATAGATGATGCAGACAAACGCATTGCCTCAAATAACACCTCAAGATCCTCTTCAGAAATTTTCCTTGTTGCATCGTATTTTTTGGTAGAGTGCCTCCAAAGGAGGTCTTCGATAATTGGGTGAACCATGGGGGTAAGCCTCAAAGTTAATTTGACATTAATCGTTACTTGATCGGGTTGGTAATTATCTATGTTTTAAGTCGGTTTAATTGCATAAATTAATTTGAGAGCCTTTGTA
Organism: Arenicella sp.; assembly: GCA_016763815.1. Lineage (GTDB taxonomy): Bacteria > Pseudomonadota > Gammaproteobacteria > Arenicellales > Arenicellaceae > Arenicella. Next base: position 3,662 of record JAESTB010000580.1, on the reverse strand, counting down.
TTCGTTTGGGCCTTATGATCTATAAGTATAAGTTATTAATTGGAATTTTCATATAAAGCACATTCCCTCTTTCAAGATACGGTTGATCTAAAGCCTCTGATCATCCACACAAAAATCCCACCTACAGCAATCAATAACGGCATAAAAAATAGCAGTGCAGTGATCATACGCCGTTGCTTACTGGTCAAATCGAGGCGTTCAACACTGACTTCTTTTTGATCAAGGAAAACCGTGTAGTCCAGCTCTGATAACCAATTCACCACGTTAAGTCCCATGGACGCGTTGCTATACCGATCAAGATAAACATTGCTAATAAAATCAGCATCGGTAAAGACAATGATGCGGGTATCAGATATTTCATCCTCTTCCTTTTCTTCCCAAATAACATATGAAATAGCGACAGGCCCAGGCGTGTCGATGCCTTCATCAAAATGGATAGCCAAGGTTCGGTTGGTCTCGCCCCAACTCTTCTCTTTGCTTTGCGTGAGCACAATGGGCGCTAGTCTAATTGTTGAGCGGCGCTCTGCTAAAACAGAAATAGACCGCGGACGAACATAAAAACTGTAATCCAAGCCCGCTGTTATTGCTTTATGATTTATATAGTTCCGAGTCGCGGGGCTACCAACATCACCGCCAATATGACTACTCAAATCAACAACAATGTCGTTTTCAACATTCACGCCCCACTGGTTCAGAATGCTATTTAAAGAAGGGTTTTTACCTTCTTGTTCGGCGGTTATTGGCTGATCAGGCGTGGTAACGACAACGTTCTCAATGAGAAATAAAGCATCGCCCCCTTGGTTTAAATAGTCGCCAATTAAACGCTGCTCTTTTTCTGTTAAATCAGTGCGCGGGCCAGCTATAATCAATACGTCACAATCGTCAGGAACTTGGTTTTCAATCCCTAACATCAAATTTTTGCTGCTAATATTATTCGCTTCTAATAATTTAGAAAAATGAGCGAGCCCTTGATTATCTTCATTCTCGAATGAAAGCTCCCCATGACCCGTTAAAAAGTAGACCTGACGTTGTGGCCTAGTTACCCGTATAAGAGCATTAGTTAATTGCTCTTCGGTTAATGATGACTCAGAAAAATCAATCTCTTTTTTCTCACTTCCAGACTGAATCACAAGCTTCTTTTCATTACTACTAATAACATTACCGAATTGAGCCGCTTGACCAATCTCAATCAGAGGGTCGATAATGGTAGTGGTTATATTTCCATTAGATACTCGTTCGTACTCATTGAATAGATCTTCTAAGTATTTTGGCGGCAAGCCGACATACAGAGCCGTTAATTCAATGGATTTGTTTGTTCCTTTAACAAAATCAATGGTACTTTTTGTTAGCGTGTGCTGCTTGTCTAACGTTAAATCCCAGCGATACTCCAAGGAATAAGCAAAAACATTAACCCCTACAGTAAAAATAAAGGCCATCAGAATAACAATGGTGGTAATACCCCGTTTTCTCCATTGTGAGAAGTGAAAACGCCTCTGAGAAGAAAAATATTGAGTCATAACACAAATTAATAGCGAGCTAATTCCTAGTGCCAATAGCGCAATCGATATGCTATCAATACTCTGCTCTACATACCAAGATACGCTACTCCATGTTAGGCATATTATTCCTAAGACAAATAAAAGAGCTCGCGTATTGTTATGGCTTAGTTTCATCTCAAGATCGCCTGTTTTCAATGCTTAAATGAGTCAAAACAACACACAGTAATATGCCACTTAAATAGTAAGTAATGTCGCCAACGGTAACGATACCTGCAACAAGATTTTCTAGGTGGCTCATGGTGCCTATTTGTTCGATGATTGTTTCCATGTTGCCGTTGAAATAGTGCGTAAAACTGCTGGAAAAATACAATAAAAACAGAATCACATAAGACGTCATCGCGGCAATAATTTGGTTTTGTGTCCATGATGATGCCAGCATGCCAATAGCAAGAAAAAAAGCACCCTCTAACCAAATACCAAAATAACCTGAGAATGTTGTTAGCTTATCAGGGCTGGAAAAGTACTCAATAATTCCATAATACACAAAAGTTATACTGATCATGATTGAAAAAAACACCAATACTCCTGCATACTTACCTAAGACAATGGCCGCATTAGTCACGGGCGCCGTCATCAGAAATTCCATTGTTCCGGTTAACTTTTCCTCTGAGAATAATCGCATGGTGATGAGCGGCACAAAAAAAACAAACATGAACTCCATTAAGTGAAAGACATCCCGTAGCGAAGCCTCACGGTTTTGATCAATGACCATAAAAAGAAGACATTAAAGATTGAAATCATTAATACGAGAATGATATAGGCAACGGGCGATTTAAAATAAGTTGCTAACTCCTTTTTTGCGATGAAATAGATTTTATCCATAATGCGGCACCGCCTGATCGTCGTGATAATAGATAAAAACCTCTTCCAGAGTCTGTTTTTTAGGTTGCTCTAAATGATTCCCCTTCAATAGCGAGTCTAAGGACTCATCAATAATAATTTCACCGGCTTTAATCATTAATACGCGTTGAGCAATTTGTTCAATTTCAGAGAGTATGTGCGTGCTTATAATAACCGTCCGATGGTCTTTAAGATTTGTTATTAAATCGCGTAACTGACGATTTTGTATTGGATCTAAACCGCTAGTTGGCTCATCTAAAATAAGAATTTTAGGCTCGTGAATAATAGCTTGGGCAATACCCGTTCGTTGTTTATATCCTTTGGATAATGTTGCAATCGTTTTATCAGCAACCTCTTCAAGTTGACATTCTTCTATCGCCCTATGTAATTGACGTTTCCGTTGATTAGCAGGAATGCCTTTGATTTCTGCTGCAAACTTCAGATAATCCCTAACACTCATATTAGAATAGAGTGGTGGTGTCTCGGGCAAGTAGCCTATTTTCTGCCGAATGGCTAAAGAGTTTTTTGTGACATCATCGCCATCGATCAGCACCGTACCAGATGAAGCCGGCAGATAAGTCGTTAGAATCCGCATTAAGGTAGTTTTACCCGCCCCATTTTGACCTAAAAAACCCACTATTTCTCCTTGATTAATTTCAAAAGACACATTTTTTAATGCCTGAAATGAACCAAAAATTTTTGTTATATTTTTTGTTATAATCATTAATATTTACTATGAATATAAAGTGAATTATTCCAGAGACATTCTAAGTGTGACACGCAAATATGGGAATAAAAACAGTAGAAGCAAGTCTTTAATTTATGATGATTTCGATGAATCCTTCATATATCAGCGTTGAGTATACAATGCCCATTTTAGAATATCAGGTTTTGTCAAACCCAACTATTAGTCCAAACTTGGGTTACTACCCTTGCCTGTATATACCTTATTAGAAACGACTTCGGCATAACTCAGGGACTAGGTAAAATAGTTTAGAATTTCTTCAATTAAGGCAGAAAACGCAGGTAATAACTATCGTAGTAGGGAGGCAACTTAATTAGAGCAATGCAGCAGATGTATCGACTTCTCCCCCTTTCGGGAGGCATGCAGTATAAAGATGGTTCTTAAATCACTTTTACTCGATAGGAGTCCATACATGAAACACTATAACGTTATCGCCATTGATCTTGCAAAGTCAGTTTTTCAAGTTTGCATAGTCACCTAGCAAGGAAAATTAATTTCTAATAAGACGTTGTCACGAG
>JAESTB010000049.1 GCA_016763815.1 Arenicella sp. | reverse complement strand
TACGACGTAATGGTTGTTCCATTGCTCGAAAATTATCGGAAAAATAGACCAAAGTGGTACTTTCACACTAGCAAATTTCATTATCCGACAGACCCGAATTGTAGCTACTACCGTTGGCGTCAGCCAAGGCAACAAGGACCAACTGCAATGTGTTAAGCCATTGCGGTAACAAAATATTGCTCGAATCAACAGACCTAAACTTCAGATCAAAGTCGCCTAATAATAATACATAACGGCAACGTATTTAGCTTAAGGGATGAGCGTGCGTTGAGTTCAGTAGCCGGCGAAGCTAAAAGGTCCGACTCTGCAGAATTACAGAAGATTTATACAGAATTGAAGTGTGCGCTAAAAGCTCACTTGAACAGTAAACAGGAAGATAATTTAATGCTCTTGGCACGCTCGAAAATCAAACCAAGCTCGACAATAGGCGATAGGCTCTTCAGCTACCAATACTAGCTTTATTTCTCAATGTCATGGCAATAAGGTCGCGCCTTTGTTCGACGAAACATGTTAAATTACACTACAAACATTTTATTGGAACTCGCTCGATGAGATTACCGCTGTCCAAACTTGGATTGGCAGCTTGGACTTCTTTCTGCTGCACTTTTATTAAAACAATCATGATTGTTTTAATCGCCGCAAGCACAAGCCAAGCTCAAGAACTAAATTCGAAGGCAAATTCTACCTTAAAATCCAAACTGAATTTCAAACGCTGCCAAATAAAACACAAGTCGGTCGAAATTGATGCTGAATGTGGAACCCTAACTAGGCTCGAAGACCCAAATCAAGCTAATGGTAAGACGATTGATTTATTCGTAGTTAAACTTCCATCGAGTTCGTCAACACCAGAAGACGATGCCTTCACAGTGATTCAAGGCGGCCCCGGCGGCTCCTCAATTGACCTGGCTATCGGACTTCGTCAAGCGCTGGATTTTATACGGGAAAAACGTGATGTTCTGATTGTTGATCAGCGCGGTACCGGGCGCTCCAATATTCTTCAATGCGACCTGCCCGACCAAGAGCAACTCGCTAGCCGCTTTGATCGAGAGCAAACCGTTAAGCTAACTCAAGCGTGCTTAAGCAAACTCAAGGATAACAATTTACGCTTTTACACCACCTCGGTCGCGGTTCAAGACCTCGATGCAGTCCGCCAAGCCGCTGGCTACGAACAGTTGACCGTATACGGTGTCAGCTACGGCACTCGAGTGGCACAACACTACCTGCGACGCTTCCCTGAGCATACCCGAGCGCTAGTTATTGACGGCGTGGTCGATATAGGTTTGAATTTGGCTGGCGCTGAAATCGCGCGCCGCTCACAAGATGCCTTCGATGGCATGGTGAAACGCTGTTCTGAAACACCAAGTTGCTTTGAGCAATTTGGTGACATCAAGCAAAAATTTGAACAACTTAGACAACGTCTAGTAGAGCAACCAGTAGAACTGTCAATCGCCCACCCGCTGACTGGCAAAGAAATAGAGCACACGGTCAGCGAATCCGATCTGCTCGCGGCCGTACGATTTATGCCATACGCGACCGAAAGCACTGCGCTATTACCCATGCTAATCGCTTACGCACATGCCGGAGATTACACGCCGTTGGCGACACAAGGCATCAACCTGACTGAATCATTAAGTGGCGAATTTGCCACGGGGATGCACAATTCGGTGGTGTGTGCCGAGGACGCACCCTTTGTTGACATTAATGCCGCTGCACAAACCTCTGCAACTTATTTCGGCAGCGACATGCTAAAAGGCATAGCTGCGGTCTGCCAAGTTTGGCCGAGAGGTGCAATCGACGCGGACTTTCGAGTTGCGTTCGATAGCGATAAACCAGTACTCATCCTTTCTGGAGAGACAGACCCAGTTACGCCGCCCGCCAACGGTGCGCGAGCAGCCGCCATGTTCAGCAACTCAAAACACCTAGTGATACCGTCACACGGTCACGGTGTTATAGGACGCGGTTGCGTACCCTTTCTAATTCGCGACTTCGTTGCCGATGCGAATCTCGACGATGTTACATCAGATTGTATTGAGCGTGAACGTGCGATGCCTTTCTTCATTGACACAACTGGGCCTACGCCATGATTGAAGTATCGAACCTGCGAAAATATTTCGGCTCAGTAAAGGCTGTTGATGGCGTATCGTTCCGCGCTGAAGATGGCAAAATCACCGGCTTACTTGGGCCCAATGGAGCAGGTAAATCGACAACCTTACGCATCCTTTATACGGCCTTTAGACCCGATGCAGGAACTGCCCTAATTGATAATCTAGACGTAACCATCGATAAACTCGCGGTACGCTCGTCAATTGGAGTGTTAACCCATGGCGCAGGCATCTATGAGCGTTTAACCGCCTATGAAAACATTCGTTACTTCGGCGAACTGCATGGAATGTCTGGCAAAGAACTTAAAATGCGTATCGGCGAGTTAGCCGAGCTATTAGAAATGAACGACTTTATCGAGCGTCGAGCGAAGGGCTTTTCACAGGGTCAAAAGACTAAGGTGGCACTTGCTAGAGCATTGGTGCATAACCCTAAAAACGTGTTATTAGATGAGCCAACTAACGGCCTCGACATTATGGCTACGCGCGGTTTACGCGAAGTAATTCAGCGCTTAAAAGGTGCCGGGCACTGCGTATTATTTTCAAGTCATGTAATGCAAGAAGTCGCCGCGCTATGTGACGAAATAGTGATTATTGCGAATGGCACGGTTGCCGCCAGCGGTTCGCCAGAACAACTGCGAGCCGATACCGGACAAACAAATTTAGAAGATGCCTTTGTCAAGGCCATCGGTTCTGAAGAGGGTCTGATTTAAATGCATACTCGAAAAATAAGTCACCTATCTAGCCTTTGGATTATTCTGCGCAAAGAGGTTGTCGACAACGCACGCGACCGCCGCACCCTGACCACCATGGCGGTGTCGATCGTAATCTTCCCGTTGCTAATGTTTGGTCTCATCTGGTTTTTGGACAAAACCGTTAAAGAAGAAACTGATTTAGTTAATGCACCCGCGTTAAAGCTGCCGGTCGTTGGCGCCGAATACGCACCCAATTTGATCAATTGGCTAACTCAAAATAACATTGAAGTTATCAAGCCGCCAGCCGACCCCGAGCTGTCTATCTCTAAGGGTGAACATCGAGTTATTCTATTTATTGGTGCCGACTACCCGGAGTCATTCCGCAATGGCACCACAGCGCCGCTAAGATTGATCCATGACAGTTCGATAACAGGCCTTGAGAAGATCGGCTTCAATATGGTGCAGGGGGCGATTCGGGCTTACAGTGGCCAGATAGCCTCGCTACGTCTGACCGCTAGAGGAATTAACCCAGAAGCCGCTAACCCGATCCGAATCAATCTGTCAGATGTTGCTTCGCCACATGCCCGCAGTGGGCAGTTTTTGACTATGATGCCGTATTTACTGATCATGTTCATTATGGCCGGCGGCATGTACCTGGCGATCGACACAACCGCTGGCGAACGAGAGAAAGGGTCTCTCGAGCCACTCCTTACTCAGCCAGTCAAGCGTCACATTGTATTGTTGGCAAAACTTGGGGCGACTATTGTGTTTTCATCATTAACGCTATTGATGGTACTCGCGGGCTTGGGGCTAGCATTCGCATACATGCCGGTCGACATAATTTCGATATCAGTTGGTATTGGCAAAATAGCCACTATCTTTATTGCCTGCCTGCCATTCGTATTTGCCGGTTGTGCGCTCATGGTCTTGGTTGCGTCCTTCACTAAAAGTTATAAAGAGGCTCAATCTTACCTTGGTATGGTGATGCTAATACCGACCCTACCTTTGATGTCATTGGCGTTTATGTCGCCAGAGCCCTCTACCTCGAACATGTGGGTTCCGGCCTTGAGTCAAGGCATAATTATCATAGAGACCCTAAAAGGTGAAACTGTTGCGTTAGAACTAATTGGTTTATCAATGATATGCAGCACAATACTCGCCACCGCACTCGCGTGGGTGGCAATAAAACTTTACCAAAGAGAGCGCATTCTCGGTTAATCAGCCATGCCATTAAACATCCTAAAACCGATAGCAAACCGGCAATACTTATTGCTAAGTGACAAATTGAATGGATCATAACCCTGGCTATAAAAGCACCGATCAAGAAAACATCAACGACATTAGCAGCATAAAAACCTCGGCGCTGCTGGCAGAAACGCTGCAAGCAATCGATAGTACCCATGTCAGTGTTGGTGGCCTTATGATGCAATTTCAACGCAGATCATATGGCGGTGTGTTGTTAATACTGTCATTACTGGCGATGGTACCGGGTATTTCTGTGTTTGCCGGTATCGCCATGGAGGTACCGGCGTTTCAACTCTTTATGGGTTTACCAGCACCGGTGTTCCCAAATGTTATTCAACAACGACAAATACCTGTCGCTAGTTTGCAAAAGTGGGGGATGACGATAAGCCGTTGGGTCGAACGCCTAGAGACATTAGTAGTACCAAGATGGCCATTGTTAAGCAATCGCTTGGCTCGGCGCGTAATTGGTTTAGTGATTCTCTTTTTAGGGATCGTGGTTAGCATACCTTTCCCGTTTAGTAACTTCCCGCCCGCATTGGCCACCATGTGTTTTGCTTTAGGCTTATTGGAACGTGACGGGCTGATGATTCTGATAGCGGCCGTACTAAGCGCAATCGCGTTCACGATCGGATTTGCCGTGTTCTACATCGTTATGAATTGGGTAACTCAGTTTTTCGGCCTATAGCGCCGACTACATAAGCCCTAGATTGCGGCAGAGTTACCCCTAAAACAGCGGGGTAACTCATAGAGGGCTAAGCCGCCATGATTTTTTTCAGCTCACGAAGCTCGTTTTCGAGCTTAGCAACTTTCTTACCCATATTTTTACCGACATTTAGGTTACGAACGTACTCTTTAAATGGGCGCGGTGGCGTACCCGCCCACATGCCCGGCTCTAAAACATCTTCAGTAACACCGCAGCGATGCACTAATATGACATCATCGGCTACGGTTCTATGATCAAGCATACCTGTTTGGCCTGAGGCGATAACACGTTTGCCGATATTGCACGAACCAGCAACACCCGACTGAGCAACAAACAAAGCATCTTCGTCGATATTGACGTTGTGAGCGATATGACAAAGTGCATCGATCTTAACGCCTTTTGCAATTTTAGTTGCGCCGTAAGTGCCACGATCAATATTACAATTTGCGCCTATCTGCACATCATCACCAATCTCAACAATGCCAGTATGCGGCGTGCGGTGATAGCGCCCATGTTGATCTTGTCCGAAACCGAAACCTTCGTTACCGATAATAGCGCCAGGCCGAATGATCACTCGATTGCCGACCACACTAAGGTAGCCGATGTTGACTAAGTTATTGATTACACAGTTTTCGCCTATCATCACGCTATGTTCGATAACACAATTCGAGCGTATATGAGTATCAACACCGATTTCAACATCTGGGCCGATCACGGTGTTTGGCCCGACTCTCACGCCCTTAGACAGCCTAGCACTTGGGTGAATCAGCGCACTTGGGTGAATCATTCCCCAATGACTATCAGCGCTATCATAATCAGCATAAGCTTGCTTGATAAGCGCCTGAGCAAAACGTACGTTTTTCACCGTAATAACGCATAGATCATGGTTATCGATTGAGGACGCTATGTCGTCGCTGGTTACCACAACAGCTGGGCTACTATTGCTACTAATAATGGCACTGCTCAACGCTAGAAGCGCCTGAGCATCACTTATAAATATCAAACTACCGCTCTGATAATCGTCTACTGCATCTATGCTGCTAAACGAAGCGTCTCCACCCTTGGTTTCAACAATTAAATCGCTAAAGCGACTAAGCACGTCGTTTACCTGATAAACCATGACCAAATCCTTGTTTCATTTAAAAAATTGACTGCTGGACTCCATTAGAACCGAATACCGGCTCAAATAATACAAGTCGACTATTAAAAATTTTGAAGCTTAGGGCCAGAGGAAATTAATAATTACTTAACTAACGACCACTATCTGCCTAACAGCCACGCTATTGCTAACGACTTGGCACACCAACATTGCAAAGTTCAATTTTACCCGTAGGCTCTAAAAACCACTCTTCAGATCGCGTTGTGCGCTTTGCTATATGCTCCTTGAAAGCCGCACTATTAGTATTCATAATCTGTTGAGAAACAGGCTTATTGCCGAGTGAGGTCGCCAGTTTCATGCTCTTAATCGGAATATATTCTTCAGCGGATTCGAAAAAGCCAAGGTCTCCGGTACCCCTTGGCAAACTGCTTAATAGTGACATACCGTCGATCACGCGGCCGACTAACGTTACATTGCGATCAAGGTGCCTAGGTGCATGGCCAGTCACCACATATAAACCAGAGCCGTTGCCACTGTCATCACCCATGCCACGTGAAACGCCAACCATGCCGTAGCAGTGAGCTAACCAAGCGCGTTTACCATCACTGGCGACCGGAAAACCATCGACGAAACCGACCTCGGCAGCATAGGCATCACGGCTCTCGATAGGCTCAAAATTAAGCTCACTATTGTCACCAAAAAATTCGACCTTTAGCTTAGATCGAGCCTTGCCAATTGATCTGGCCTGTGGCGAACCTTCTTCTGGGTCGCCCCACTGCACCACGTAATTGTCTTGTGAACGAATGATTGAAGAGCCATCAAAATAGCCATCACTTACCAATTGCTTAATATTGGCGACATGGTTTGGCGCGAATTGCGGCGCTAACTCAATCACTACTCGACCTGAGTCTAACTGCATCACTATGACAGATTCAGCCTTGGGTGTTCTCCATTCAGAGCCAGACACCTTCTCCAAAGACACATTTTCGGCATTAAGCAATACTGTAAAAATAAGGCTGGCGAAGCCGAATAAAGCGACGTAAAATTTCATAATAAATTCCAAGTTAGTTAATCAGGTCTCAAATAATTAGAAGCATAGCACTTTTACTCATTACCTCATTTTCGCTACAGTCTAAGATGGCCGCATCTGGTTAAAGCAGATCGGGCACGGCGAAACTCAAATTACCAAAAATACGGAGTGTCGAAGGCGGGTGTTTGCCGACGAAAGAGCAAGCTCGTGTCAGCAAACTGACTTGACTTTTTTGTACTTTCTAGCGTGTGGCATATTATTCAACGAAGTAAGTAGTCAGGCCGAATAAAATCAGGCTTCACCGGGTAGCTATAACTACGAAACGTAGAGAGGTCTGGGGCACCAGCTTGCTGCCACGCCAATAGCCATAATTGCGATAACGCCGAAGCACCAACCGCTAAACGCTCAACCGCAAAATCCTCATAATGTTGGACTATTTTGGTAACAGGCTTACGTTTTGCGCGACCTTTCTCACCTTGGCTTTTTTCGAGTAACGAATATCGACTATCAAGCTCTAACAAAGCAGGTAATCGACTATGACTATTACCAACCAAGGCCCAGACTAGTTTTTGCGGATCAGACAAAATCGCCTGCTGCTCATTTTTAGAATACGCCTTTAGCCAATTCTTTTTAGCTTGCTTTGCAATGCGAGCGCTCAACTCGAACGGCAACTCCGCTATCACCTCATGCTCAAAGTACGCATGCAGACCACGTTGACCACTTAATTGGCCGTCGTAGTTGGCGGTGGTGTGATGAGGGTTGGCCAAATCACCAACGAAATGACTCATAAGCCCGCCCATTAACAGAGCTTGATTGACACTATCTTCCAACGTCTTTTTATCTTCAGCCTGGCCTGCTAATCGCAACGCTTGCACCATGAGGTTGTGCAACTGCAATACTCGCCATGGCACTGTACCAACCTCGACGGCGGTATGCCCACTGTCTAGCGCATCTTTACTATAAACCTCAAAATCATCAGGCAGATCAGTCCAAACTGTTCAATCTTTAGACTGTTGAACAGGGCTTTTATGAGAAAAGCAGGACCTGCTTTAGGAATCACATGCTTTTCAAAGAATTCAAGCCGCTTGAAAGTAGATTCTTGGAAGTGACTGTATACGAAAGCGTTGTTCAAGCAGC
>JAESTB010000579.1 GCA_016763815.1 Arenicella sp. | reverse complement strand
CGTTGGGTAAGAACGTTGGGTAAGAACGTTGGGTAAGAACGTTGGGTAAGAACGTTGGGTAAGAACGTTGGGTAAGAACGTTGGGTAAGAACGTTGGGTGAGAACGTTGGGTGAGAACGTTGGGTGAGAACGTTGGGTAAGAACGTTGGGTAAGAACGTTGGGTAAGAACGTTAGGTGAAAACGTTGGGTAAGAACGTTCGATAGGATCCACGGGTTGGAACATAGGAGTGGATCCTTGATTTCAAACCTATGGGATGTGAGCCTTGCATAAAAATTAACGATAGACGAATGAAAACAGTAACAATATTACTATCGTTTCTTATAAACGACCATGACATCGTGCACCAAGTTGTGTATGAAACCTAGGTTAAAGATTACTACCAAGCCGAGCGGGCAGCACTGGATAAGACTTAGGTTGATTGGGCAAGGCTGATGAGATCAGCATCAAGAGCTGCGAATAAAGTAAGCACAGTAGTTGAGAGTTTAATCTAGTCGCCAGTTTCTCGCGCCCACACGCCTATTTTGCGAGCGTGAATAAATTGTGCTAGCCCCTCTCTAGACACTATGAATTAAACCTAGGCAGGGAAGCTCACTCGAGTATCGATATCTGAGAACCTGCCGACACCTAACTTTTTTCGAGCATAGTCTGGGCTGTGCTTCAGGCTCTCTACACAACCATCTTCATTTATCCACAACGGTGAGATTAACTCCATTTTCGACCACGTCCGTTAAAAATCGGCGTTTCTCATCTGCGCTTAACCATTGATGCCCGAACGCCCTCAGCTAACACATACTGGACAATAGTGCAATTTACTATATACTAGACAATAGTACAGCTTGACTTTACAAGAATGTAAAACTGGCGTTGAAGCATATTAGCTGAAGCATAACCTGACGGAAGGGATTAAAAAAAGATCGTACACTCTTAGACACTGAAAAAATCGCTCGGATACATTATGTTTACATAGCATGTCCGGTCTTCATCTGATTTTTTGTCGGCTTTACCCTGCTTAGGGGTATTGATTGCCAATGTTTTCGAAAAAGGATACCAACCGGAATTGAGATTGGAGGTTTGATGATGGCAGCTTTTGGGTTCGAGGTTTTTTGAACCCGCTTGCTAAACTCGCCGAATAAAAAAACACTCGCTATAAGCGAATAATCTTTATTTAATTATTGGAGACCACCATATGTTCAAAACATCTGACGTTTTTATTTTATCGGCTGCAGCTATCTCTTTTGCTGTCTCTGGATTCTCATACTTTAGTAGCTATAGGACTCAAACATTGCTCACGGCGATTTTAGCATTTGGAATTCATTTTAAAAAATCGATGCTGCTTGCTCGGGGAGTGAAAACATGAATGCCCCTTTTGTCTTGATAATCGCTGCAATTGTATATTTCCTGATATTTACAGCATTGTATTTAACCTATAGAGAATTCCACGACGGCTCGCCGAAGCAACAGGAAGATGGCAAAGAAGAACTGGCTGAATCACCTCATAGTCATGTTTACGACTAGATTGAACCATTGATCGAAACTGCTTCGACGGCCGGTCAATAACCGGCCGTCTACTGATTTTAACTCGTTATTTTTAGTGACTGAGTAATACTTACTACTGTTGCTTACCGGCCTCTAACCGGAGCACCGCCTATAGTCTTAGGCTCGCGTCGTCGTAGATACACTTTAAATCAGAAGCTGACGCTGTCACTAATGTAGTAAGTAACTATCTTCCTCCAACAACTGGGATAGTTGCCAGTTGAAGCTAAGGCTCTACTAGTCTATTTGGTATTAGCCAAACTGGTAGGAAGAAACTCAACATAGCGTGGCCGGGCACAAACAATTGGCCGACCGGATCGAAGATCTTTAAAAAAAGACATGGCAAACGGTAGGTGGCTTCAGAAGTTTGAAGCGCTCGACCATGAAGTAGTTCATCATATAAAAGAAGACGCTTTTCCATTGGCTAAAAAGCTGATCGATGATGATAAGGCAGAGTTCCTCTGCCGATGAATTCGAGAAAGGTAAAGCAATGCAATCCACCAATTAAACACCCCAAGCACTCAAACAACTACCGCTAGCACCTAGAGGTATGGCACGTTAAGCAACAAAGCGTGTCGTCGACAAATTGTTTTGATTCTGAGTATTCAGCACAAAAACAATTTGTTATCGACCATTTCTATTTTCTTCGGCTATGCTATGCACTAGATTGCCTTTCAGACCCCCACTTTTCTAAGCCCTAGAGAAAACATATTTCGAAGACAAATAGTTAATTTACCTTATGCCAAATATTAATCGACGTACCTTTATAACCGGCCTGACTGCGATTAGCAGTCTTAGTATGATAAGCAACGCTGGTGCGCATCAGAACTCGCCGTTTACGGTCAGCTACCAACATGGAGTCGCCAGCGGAGATCCGCTGCAGACAAAGGTTATTCTTTGGACACGCATAAGCTTTGACCAAAAGCCAGGGGCTAGAGGACAAACTATAAGGGTACAATGGCAAGTCTCCAACAATGCACAATTCACTGACATTGTTAGTCAAGGCGCCACAACTACCAGTGCAAAACGTGATTACACAGTAAAAGTCGACGCCGACCACCTAAAACCTGACAGCCGTTATTTTTATAGGTTTATCTGCAATCAAATTATTAGTCCGACGGGCCGCACTCGCACCCTTGCCGATCATAGCAGTGACAATAGTGATGTCGACGATGCCAATCAAGCGCAACAGGCCGAACTGGCGGTAGTATCCTGTTCTAACTACGGCTACGGTTATTTCAATGTTTACCAAGAAATTAGCCAACAGGATAATCTAACCGCTGTATTGCATCTAGGCGACTACATTTACGAATACGCTAATGATGTTTACAGCGACCCCGAGCTCGCTAATAAGGAAAGAAGCATACTGCCTCTGACAGAGATCACGCGCTTAGCGGATTACCGTCAACGCTATAATATTTACCGGCTTGACTCACAGCTTCAAGCGGCTCACGCGGCGCACCCGTTATCTGTATCTGGGACGATCACGAATTTGCCAATGACAGCTGGCACGATGGTGCACAAAACCACCAACCAGACGAGGGTGACTGGGATCAGCGGCGACAATTTGCGATTCAGGCTTACCGAGAGTGGCTGCCAATTCGAGACCCTCTTGATAAAGACCACGGAGAGATTGTATACCGCCGTTTTGATATCGGTTCACTGGCCAGTCTAATAATGCTCGACACCCGAATCGCCGGTCGTAGCAAGCCGGTCGATTATCTGAGCGAAATGATCTGGCAACAACTACCATTTGACATTCGGCCGTTAAAAAATGAACAAGATCCAGTGGCAATCACTAGTGAGGCATTACTAGCATCACTTTCAGTCGACGAAATTGAAATGGTAACAGTACCTTTCGATATGTCGGAAAATCCACCTCAGCCCGTGTTAGATTGGGCGCTTCTATCAACACTAGATTTAGCCAAATTACCAAAACCGTACGCGCTCGTACCAGACGCCAAACGTATTCAAGCTGAATTACTTGATGATCCTCAGCGGCAACTGTTAGGGGACACTCAAGAAAAATGGCTAAGCTCTGCATTACAAGACTCAAAGCAAAAGAACATACCGTGGCAAATACTTGGCCAACAAATTTTAATGGGCAATGTTTGTATGCCAGATGTGACTAAGTTGGTTAACTATAAAAAAGGCTTACCTGCGGACACCATTAATGCAATCGTTGGACTAGGAAAACTTAACATACCCTATAACACCGATGCTTGGGATGGCTACAACGCCACTCGCCAACGTGTTTTAAAGAGTTTTAAACACGACGCCAATAATGTCATCAGCCTAGCTGGCGACACACATAATAGCTGGGCATTTGATTTAACCCCCTCAGGCGAAACTGAATCAGTCGCGGTTGAAATGGCCACGTCAAGCATTAGCTCGCCAGGCCTAGAGAATTACTTGTCTAATGACCAGCCAGAGCAACTATCAAGCTTATTAGTTGACCATAACCCACAACTTGTTTACCAAAACTCTCATCAGCGGGGGTGGCTAAAACTAACCATTACTCCTCAAGCCACAATAGGACAATGGCGCTACGTAAGCACCGTCAAAAGTAAGCAATACCAAAGTATAGTCGGCCCGTCATACACCGTGGCGGTTGGCGGTCACAGCTTAACCTTGGCCGAGGTTTAACATCTTGGCTATTAGGGCTTAGAAAAATACGACACGGCCTCGCTCAGTTTCACTCTGAGGCTTTGACTAATATCGAGCTCAATGAACTGCCAGCGTTTCGATGCTTTGAGATTGCTTGGTATTCATCAGAGTGCATCCAAGCAAATGCGGACTGTTTCGAGGGGAACTCGACAAGTACTGAACGAGTCGCTTCCCACTCACCCGCAAGAATCAGGGGGTCTTCATCGACGCTTAACCGTTTGCCGTCAAATTTTGAGAATACTTCTTCGAATTGATTTTCATATTTTTGATACTCAGCTCGATCGTGAATGGTTAGCCTAGAAAGAATGTAAACAGTCATATTGTTCTACTCATTGTGAAATCAAAATACTCAGGCTGATTGGATTGATTTACGACTAGACCATAGTTAACGAACTTAAACGTTGTGCATCAACATTGAATTGAGCCAGGACGCGCAACATGATCACAATCTAAAACAAGCCAATCAGCCAGGTTAAAATAGAAAAGAATGCCCATAGAAACGCAGCAATAATCGATATAACTCCAAGTATAAGCATCGCGCCCCAGAGGCGGCTAGAGCGTTTTACTTCGACCGGTTGATCCAGATACCCTCTTAGTAGATTGACGTTTTTATAATTGGATCGATTAACCACATCGAACAAATCACCGAAAAATAGTATCGCGCCAATCACGATATCTACTAATACGT
>JAESTB010000578.1 GCA_016763815.1 Arenicella sp. | reverse complement strand
TTGGTCGACTCCACCTAAAGGAGAGCCTCGGTAGCCAGACACAAAGCCCGCCGTATTAAGGCCCCGCTCTTGATCACGCTGGTGCTGCAATATCGGCAGACGCACTAACGCATCGATACCAGTTAAATATGCTCTTGCCGTGTCTAAGGAATACTTATCGTCCAACGACACATCTCTTAGAGTTACCTCATCAGTCTTCGGCTGTTGTTGCAGGTGATCTGTGGCCATGTTCCATCCTCAATAATAGTTCTTATAATTTTGAAAAGTATAGCCAGATGAGAACGCATTTTTTATTCTCAGTGAGTCGCAACGAGATCCAATTTAGTCTAAATTAGACCAATCTCTAACATAAAAAGAATAGATATCACTCTCATGCCGATAGAACTGACACCACAAGACATTAAAATCCTAGAGCTATTGCAACAAGACTGCAACCGCAGCTCCAGCGAGGTGGCCGAAGAGTTGAACATGAGCCAGTCGCCAGCATGGCGTAGAATCAACCGATTAGAGCAAGCGGGCGTGATCGAGAAAAAGGTCGCTATTCTTAACAGAGAAGCCCTAGGTATGGAATTAGTCGCATTCACCACCATAAACTTGAGTCAGGCTGGTCATAAAAACATGGAGATTTTCGAAGATGCCGTGAAGCAACTTGATGAAGTGGTCGAATGCTACACCATGACCGGCTCATGGGACTACATGCTAAAAGTAGTGGTAAGAGACATCCGCCACTACGAAAAATTTGTTCGCCGCCGTTTACTGGCCGTGCCGATGATCGGTGAAGTCCACTCGCACATTTCGGTAACCGAAATTAAGAACTCAACCGAGTTGCCATTGCGCCAGCTTTAATAAATAGCGCCAGCTTTAATAGATTGCGCCAGCTCTAATAAATGGCGCCAGCGTGCGATCACCTCTCAACCGCCAGACATCGTTAAGGTTATCTAAAATCCAGTCCGCTCGTTTCAGCGTGTCACGGAGTAAAGATTCACTCATCTTCTCTAAGTTCCAGTAGATCATGCCGGTGCGGGCGTTATTAGCAAATCTGTCTGATGCCTGTCGATGAAATGCACGTATAGACTATTGAAGCGGCAAGCCGACTCTCAGATATAACCACATCGAAAGATATCCGAGATAGCGAATTGCTCACTAACATTGTCTAAAATCATTATCCGACAGACCTTTAAGGACAAACTAAACGTTGACCAACGGCACTAAGGTATTACTCGAGGTTGGTCAAAGATTGTTGCAGGAAGAGCTTCTTACTTTGGCCTGAATCGGTCATCGAATAGGGTGGCGGCGAGTTAACGTCCGAACTTGAGACGTGCGGCATAACAATCCATCGAGCGATAATTTAGCTCGCATTAACGCGGGGTTATTGTGCCGCCTTCGGTCATTAGTAAAGCAAAATAAACCGGTCCGCTTTTGGATCACATATTTCTCGCTTTCACCGTAACTGACACTCTAACCCTGTCAGAGTTAACGACACGTCGGCCTTTCTCTTCACCCACCCGCTAAAATTAGTGAGTCCTTTTCAGGTCGACCTGCATCTTTATTTTTAAGTTGCCGATTTTAACGGCCCTTAACAGACGACTTCGACACAGAGGTCTCAGCACCACTCAACGAAGCAATAAAAACACCAATGGAATTCAATAGGAGATCATTATGACCCAACGTTTACTTGTCTCATTACTGACATTACTGGCCGTCTCTAGCAACTCAATTGCCGGAGAAAAAGAAGATAAACTAATCGAAAAACTAAGCAAAGCTTATGGTGGCGAAGCGCTTACTACCCTCTCTAGCTACAAGATTGTAGATCACTTTCTAGCGCCGACCGCTGGCCAAAGCCACAGTCCTTCATTGATGGAAGTATCAAGCAGTAGACAAGTTCTTCAAGTTGATTTGAAAAACAATCGCGCAATTTACGACACTTGGAACCAAGGCCGCTCTGGCGCATTTCAAGGTAGCGTAATCAGTGACGGCGAGAAAGCCTATACCATTAACTATCAGGCTGGGACATATGGTGATGCAAACAACGCCGACCCACATGTGTTTGCCGGTGGTTCAATGAGAACCTCAGACACGGTGTTGGCCTATGAGCTTACTAAGGCACGTGATAAAGCCGTATTGAAAGAGGATGTGTCGTTTATGAATCGCCCACATCACGTGGTTACAATGCCGTTTCCTAGCAGCTCCGATTTAAATCTATACATTGATGCCGAGACATCGCTGATCTCTAAAATGGTGCGTGAAAACCCAGCCCTAGGAGACCTATCGTATGTGTATTCGGGCCACACCAAGATTGGCGACTTAGTCTCAGCGACTAGCATCAATTTCTTCGTCGATGGCCAACCAAACCTTATTAGTACTAAACATGCGCTCACATTCAATCAGCCCCTGGATGCCTCTAGCGTTACCTTGCCAAGTGACCTTAGCGCTGAGGGCCAGCGGATCGATACCTCAGAAATGGTGATCAATAAGATATCTGATGGCGTATACCACGTCGGTCAAAACGGTGGCTTTTCACTGTTCGCTGATACGTCTATCGGCACTGTGGCGGCTGGCGGTTATGCGGGGCTCACTGCACGCCTGAAAAGCTTTGCTAAAGCAAGTGGCCGCTTTAAGCCTCTTAGCCACCAAATAGTGACACATCATCATTCGGACCATATAGGTGGCTTAGGCGAGGCCGTTCAGCTTGGAGCACGCTTGCTAACCGTGGATGACAATGTCGAGACGATTAAAAAATCGATAAACCCAGAGCCAACTGACACTGTATTTTATCGATCAGGGCCTAGAACCACCTTGGGTGACGGTCGAAATCGCATTGAGGTTTATGAAATTTCTACTTCTCATGCGTCCAGCTTCTTGGTGATGTATGCACCGGCTGAAAAGACCGTGTTTATCGCCGATCATTTTGGCTCACCGTTTGCCAAAGGGTTGCCGACTGCCAGCTCAAGCAGCGTAGAAATGTTTAATCAGCTAAAAAAACTAGACATTGATATAGAAAAAATCGCCACGGCTCACAACGCCAGAATTTTCACCATGAAGGAGTTAACTGACTCGGCTGCCGCATTCAAAGAGGTTGTGTGTAGCGCAAACAGACCTGTCTGCTTATAAGCCTATAACGTTCCTTGTAGGGTATTGGAGGCCATTGCTTGCCACAAGCGTGGCCTCATTTTTTTGATGCTAAAGCCGGTGTAATAATTGGCTACTGATGGCTGGATAGCCTAATTCGATAGCGCAGCGATCTCTTCAATAATTTCAGCAGTTCCCTTACGGGTTGCCAGGTCAAGTTGCTCTTCCAATATAGCGCCCAGAGTTTCCAGTGTTGTCATTGGGTTGCCCATCACAACTCGGAATACCGACACCGCTTCACCACCATACTTATATTGAGAGAAGCGTGTTCTCGAGACAAACGTTTTGCCGCCTGCGCGCTGTTGCTTTTGCATGCGCTTGTTGGCTCTATCGAGTATTTCGTTAATTACCTTTTGCTGTTGATGCGAAGAGGCCTCAAGTTTGGCTTGCACCTCCGCCGGAACATAGCGGTAATTGAGAATGTTCAGCTCGGGGTCAGTAATCAACTCAAAGTCGTCTTGCGCATCAATCATTCGAGCGAAGGCTTTGGCCTTATCGATGTTTTGATCAATCAAGATTTCGTAACCTTTACGCCCAATGATGTGAAACGCGGCGTGCACTAACATCGCCATACCGGGTCGACTCCCCTCAATAGAATACTGACCTAAGTCTTTTGAACCGGCGCGAAGTATGTACTCAGCATGATGCTCTACCGCCGCTATCGCCGTTGGATCTTTGAATACCACCATGCCGGCACCCATTGGAACATATAACTGCTTATGTGCATCTATAGTCACAGAGTCTGCGAGCTCGATGCTCGCCATCACATGCTTGTGCGTATTCGAAAGCAGCGTAGGCCCCCCCCATGCCGCGTCAACGTGGAAGTGCGTATTAAATTCTGCCGCTATTGCGGCCAATTTATCAAGCGGGTCAACTTGGCCTGTTTCAGTCGCGCCGCCAATACCGACGATCGCTATGATGCCAATATTATTAGCCTGCAACTCCACGCACTTGGCGCGCATCGCATCTGCGTCAACTTTGTGGTTTTGATCTGTTTTAACCGATATCACATTGTTACGACCAAGACCCAATACGTCGGCGGCCTTAGATAATGAATAATGCCCGCGCTCTGAAACAACAATCGCCACATCGTCATAGCCCTTGTATTTGAGCGAACGAGCCAAACCCTCTATTGCAATACCGCCAAAATCTGACGTTGCTCGAAACATTTGGTTTCTGGCCACCCAGAGTGCGGAAAGATTGGCCGTAGTGCCGCCCGAGCAAAAAATGCCAAGTGCACGCCGGCTATTGTGCAGATTTTCTCGATAAAAAACGTCATCACGCTCATAAACTAAACCGTGCAGCATTCCCAAAACTTGGCGTTCAAGCGGTGTGAAAGCTTTAGACGTTTCAATTTTCACTAAGTTTTGATTTAGTGCCACCATGATGCGCGACAAAGGCAACATAAAGTACGGTATCGGTGTGGCCATATGGCCAATAAAGCCGGGAGCCGAGGTGTGAACCGAGTGCGCGACAAGCTTATCAAGAACAAAGTCTGTGTAATCGGATACGAATTGCGGCACTTCAGGAATCTGGGGGTTCGAGAAATCTTCTTCAATTGCCGTTAACGAACGCTCACGAGCAACAATACGGTCACCAAGAAAGCCCATCAAGTTATCTGAAATTTCCTTATCAATGGCTCCCAGAGTGCTATTTGGTGCTTCAGGCACAGTAAAAATTCGATACAGACTCTCTAGGCTTGCAGTCGCCAAGGCATGAGAATCTAGCTCGTCTTTTAGTTTAAGGGTAGGCTGTTTCAAGAGATAACGTAGTCTTAGAGTTTGAGGTCATGATAGAGGGTCGTTGTTAGAGCGACAAACGCCTTAGATTCTAGGGCAAACAACTTATGCTTGCCTTAAGTCTCTATTTGACCGAGGTTGGCGTCTATAATAGCACCGTTAATAACCGGATTTTGGCTTACAAACCATATCGTGTCAGCAATTTCACTCGGGCGCGCTAAACGTCGATGCGCGATGCTTGCCTTAATTTGCTCATAGATCTCGGGGTTAGCTCCTAAATGCTCGCTTAACATCTCGGTCTCAGTGAAGCCGGGGCAAACCGCGGCCGTGTGGATCATGCTACCAGCAAGGTCTTGGCAGGTAGCTCGCATTTGACCGATTACAGCGTGTTTTGACACTACGTAAGCATGCGTATTAGCTACTGCTTTTCGACCAAGGGTTGAACTAATGTACACGATCGATGAACCCTCGTTCATTTTGGGAATCAATATGGCATTCAATTCGGCTGATGCCACCACATTCAATTGCAACACACTTCTCAATGTCTCGGCGTCTATCGTCGAGACTGTGTCTTTAGTCATCATTGCAGCATTATGAACCAGCACAATCTGCTCAGGTGCTCCGACTTCGTCGAGCAAAGCAATACCCTGCTCCGCTACCCAGCTATGACTCAGTAAATCGACCGTAAAATTGACCACACCCTCAACCTTACATGGCGAACGAGAGATGTTAATAACTCGATAGCCTCGACTTGAGAAATGCTTGGCAGTCGCCAAGCCTATCCCTTTGCTTGCACCGGTTATAAGCAAAACTTTATTCATAATTTATCTCCTTGTGATGAATTGATATCACCACTCTTTTTCTCAAACTCTCCGAGTTCGAGGTAAGGCCGCAGTTTGTGCACTAATAAATAGATAATCGGTGTGTCAGCCAATGCCGACGCCATTTTAAATAGATAATTGCTGAGCATTAAACCAAGCACCACGGTAAGCGACATGTCACCAGCCAGCAGCACCGCGCCGAAGGTAATGCTAATCACCGTCACTGAGTCGACCGCCTGACTTATTAAGGTGCTGCCGTTATTACGTAGCCAAAGGTGCTTGCCATTGGTCTTTTGTTTTATCCAATGGAACAAAAACACATCAATGTATTGCGCAAGAATATAGGCCACCATCGAGGCGAATATCGCACCAGCAGTATTGGCATAAATCAAACTGAATAACTCCACCGAACCGCTTACCGAAGACCCGTCAGGCAGTCCGACATCGCTGGCGAGTGACAGAGTTTGCCAGGGCGGTTGAGTGCTTGAATCGATTGCTGGCAGTGCATTTGCTAGCCACATTACCGCCAAGATAAAAACGTTAAGTAGCAAACCAACAGTGACCATAAAGTTCGCACGGGCACGGCCATAAAGCTCAGAAATCAAATCGGTGCATAGAAACGTTAGTGGGTAGGCCAGCACACCAACCGCCAACTGCATTGGCCCAACTTGAACAAAACGCGTTATGCCAATCACGTTTAGTAATGTCATCGCGCATAAGAAGAAGCCTGCCAAAACTAAAAATACACGCTCTCGACGTTCTTGAATTGCACTACTTGGAACAGCGAAGTCAGACATTAACGGCTCCAGCGGCAAATGCCCCATTGATTAGGGCCAGACGATACACGCATTTCAAACCCATGAATCTTCAACTGGTCGAGATGCACTTTATCTTCAGTCATTTGTAGCAAAAAATAATTTGCCAGCGCTTCAATAGTGATGTTTTGTACCGGCATCAAAATTGTGTCGGTTTTCAATAGTGGCTGAGTACGACCATCGTGCTCAATATAATAGAACTCACTGTCCTCAGTTATTTTTAAGTACGGCGACTGCTCCGCTATTAAGGTGTACTCATCGTATTTGGCACATAATTGCCTCAAAATTTGCTTATAAATAGCGTAATCGAAGCAAAGGCCGTCATCACCAATTTCGCCAGTAATTTCGA
Organism: Arenicella sp.; assembly: GCA_016763815.1. Taxonomy (GTDB): domain Bacteria; phylum Pseudomonadota; class Gammaproteobacteria; order Arenicellales; family Arenicellaceae; genus Arenicella. The sequence goes on along the minus strand of JAESTB010000578.1, from coordinate 355 downwards.
CCGCGACACGCCAATTATGACCATGTAAGCGTTCGCGGTTAGTGGCCGAGAAGATGGTGAAATGTGCGGCCGAAAAATGCAGATAAGACTTTTCAATTTCAATGGAAGCTAGGGTTGGCATATTACGAATTTCTACTTACTGGGTTGTCAATGCTATGGTAAAGGGGTCGAGCGCTTAAGCGATGGTTTCCCAGCTTTAGTAACTCATAGAGGCCTTTGCACGAACTAGAATTGAGATGAAAATCGGATAAAAATAGTCGGATTGCGGCGGAAAATGATAGGAATAGCTGACTATTCACTAGTTTTCCAACAAAAAGTAGGTGGTTTTTAGACATTTTCAATCACATTATGGTTC
>JAESTB010000577.1 GCA_016763815.1 Arenicella sp. | reverse complement strand
GTCGACTGGTGGAGGAGTCGGGTCAACTGGCGGAGGTGTTGATCCCGCGCTTAGTTCCCACGGGCCACCATCAATCGGGGTATCGCCTTGAGTCCACCATTTAGCTGCATAGATGGCACCTTGATAGCTGGCCTTGTCGCCACCAACGTAGACTTTGCTGGCATCCCATAAAGCAACACCGTCAATTGGGGGAGGAGGTGGTAGATCAATATTATCGACGACACGAACATCTGGCCAGGCAGGGTGTGATTGATAAAAATTTGTCACACATTTTTCATATTCGCCTTCGACTAGAGCTGAATAGGCTGTTTGGTAGCCGACTAACTGACATTCGAATGAGAAGCCACCAGGCCGATCTGAAAAATAGGCCCAGTTGCCTTCCCAGTTCGTAAAAAGAACGTCAGTGGCGCCGCTGAGATTCAAACTGCCGTAAGGGGTTTGTTGCCAACACGTATTTGCTTCATCGGACCCAATGGGAATACCGTAATGGCTTGATAGCCCTTCCCAATAACGAATGCGGTTTACCGGCTGACCTTTGAAACGGTTGTGTTCTCCACACTCAATGCCACCATTAATGACATTAATAGTTGTGCCAAAACCATAGCCAATTCCGGCGTCACTTTCACGTTGAGACGGAACCCATGTTCGATCAATAACATGCAGCATCGCGGGTTTAGGCGCTTGCGGGGTTAAGAAAAACCAAACCGCTGAGGCTAAATTTAACCAAGAGTCAGCAACTCTGCCAGGGTCGTTTAGTAAAACCGCAGCATCGCCATCGAACATCACTTCTGAGAAAGCGCCATAGTTAAAGTGGTATGACAATTGCTTTGCGCCACGACCAAAATAACCTTGGTTTGGCGCACAGGGCCAACGTTTATTTTGCCAATCATTTTGGCCGCAACCTGTGACGTAACCCTCTTGTCCTTCAGACCAGCCAACTTCGCGTACATGTACTAATGCTTGTTGCCATTCTTCTAAGCCTTGAGGGTTATCTGATACGTTGGCAATTGAAATATGACCGCCCGTTTCTTGAGCGAAATGGGCAAATGCAGTGACAATGGATTTCTTACAGATGCCATCTGCATTTCGTCCATCGCTATAGTCGCCACAAAAAGCTGGGAACTTACCTATCGCACGTAAAAAACGTGTGTAGGTATATTCCGGTGTAGCCATTTGTGTCAAAAAAGTCCACTCGCTTTGCGGAAACACCCGTTCAGCGCGTTTTACATTGACCGGGTTGTTGCCGGCTCCAGGCGTGATAACGTCTACTATATTATTGGCTCGAGTCTCCAATGCTTTAGCCCAAATGTCATACATTGGGTTGCTTGTTAAGCTATCTTTCACAGCGTTTAACTCAATGCGAGAGACAATATAGCCAGACGAGTTTTCTGGATCAGGTTGCGGGTTCATGGCAAGGGCATTAATACATCCTCCAAGCCCTAACGCCAAAATAAGTAATTTAGACCTATACATAGATTGTTACCTTTATATTCAGTTTATTATTGCGTTATTAATTAAATTTTGTGGTTTATCAAGTTTTTTAAATGGTTATTAGGAGTTGATTATTTTTAATATCAATACCGGCTAAGAAACAATAAAAATACATTATTTCAAATTGACAACGTTGTCAATATGCAATAAAACTTTATATGAATAACATTTGTAGCGGTTTTGCTACGATATTTTATTTGATAATTATTCCATTACGCCTTGTTCTAGCTGATGCGTGGCGGAGTTCCCTTTCGCTTGTGTGTGAAAATTTTTTACCCCGATTCTCGCGCGATAAACGTGACATCAATTACGGTTTTAGTCGGGAGGCCGTTTTTTAGATTGCTTAATAGATCACAAACGGCGATGCCAATTTTATTAGCATCAATATGAACGGTCGATAAGGACGGGGACATCAATCGGGAGTCTTTTAGGTCATCAAAGCCGGTGACCGCAATGTCTTTACCAGGTTTTTTTCCATGGAACCTCATGTGCTCGATGGCACCGTAGGCGACGACATCACTAAAGCACACAACGGCCTCAATATCGGGTTCAACGGCCAAGACCTCGGCCATGGCTTGGCGACCGCCGTTACGAGTAGTCTCGGATTGAATGCACAACTCCTGAGGTGGAGGCGTACCGTGTGCGGTCATCGTATTTACAAAACCTGCAAGGCGTTGATGATAGTCCGAAATCCTTTCATTGCCTCCCAAAAATGCAATTTTGCGATGGCCTTTATCGAGTATATGTTGGGTAGCAAGGCTGGTTCCTGCAATATTGTCGGGCAAAACCGTGGCCACATTAGCGCCCTCGATTTCGCGCATTATGTGAATAATAGGGAAACCTTGTTGTACCAGTTTATTTGTCCACTCCGCAGTTGTTCCTGGGGCAGGGCACATGATGAAGGCAGCGATCTTGTACTCCTTTAGGCGTTGGACTAGTTGGTCCTGGGTGTCTACGTTTTCACCGCTATTAACCAGTATGGGGAACAAGCCTATTTGACGTATTTGTCGTTCTAATCCCTCTGCAAGTTGTGCTGAGTAAGGGTTGCTTAAGTCATTGATGATAATGGCGACTAAGTTTGATTTTCGGCTGCGTAAGGATGCGGCATCACGATTGTAAATATAGCCCGTATCGATAATTGCTTTTTGCACTTTTTCTCTGGATTTTTCACTTACTTTCGAGCTACCAGTTAGCACTAGAGAGACTGTGGATTTGGAAACTCCGGCGACTCTAGCAACATCAAAGACAGTTACGCTTTTTGAGTTAATCATTGTGATCAATAGTTGATTTTGTTAAAAATTTGAATTTTAGTGTATTTGACGTTATATTTAAATACTTGTTGGAACGTTCCAAAAATACCACTTAATCTACCTTGAAGCAATGTTTAAGCGTGTTTTTGGAACGTTCCATATAATATATTTGTAAAGTGGAGATAGGGAGAAGGCATGAGTTCTGTTTTTAAAAAACATAAAGTGTTGATTAGCGGTTTTCAAAGGTACGGCTCAGTTGTCGCTAGGCTAGTGTCGCTGAGTTTCGTTCTTGCTATTATTCCTGCGGCCCTTGCTGAGTCAAAGAATGTTGCAAGTGAAGACCTACAGGCGGCCAGTCAATGGGTTGATCCTTTTACCGGTACAGGTGGAGATGGGCATACATTTCCTGGTGCTGTGGTGCCCTTTGGTATGGTGCAGTTAAGCCCTGATACCGCGGCCGTAAGCCGTGGAGTAGATCCTCAATCAGAAATCTATAAACACAGCGCGGGCTATCATTACGATGATGAATCAATCATCGGTTTTTCACATACGCACTTTAGCGGCACAGGACACTCTGACTTAGGTGATTTGCTGATAATGCCAATGACCGGTAGTGCGCATACCGAGCCAGGAAGTAAAGAGCAACCTGATTCAGGTTATCGCTCGCGCTTTAGTCATGATAAAGAGTCTGCTTCACCAGGCTATTACTCAGTGGAGTTAAGCGATTATAAAATCAAAGCAGAATTAACGGCCACTGCCCGCGCTGGTATGCATAAATATACCTTCAACAACGATGAGAAGGCACATGTCATTTTAGATTTAACGTCGTCTATTTATAATTTTAAGAACAAGGTGATTTGGAGTGACATACGCGTTATTGATAATCAGACATTATTGGCATATCGCTCAACAAATGGTTGGGCGAAGCAAAGAGAGATGTATTTTGCGATCAAGTTCTCGCGGCCTTTCGACAGTGTCGAGCTGATTAATCAAGATAACTTTCGTTACCGCTGCAATGGTTGTTTAGACGAGTCTGGGGCTGCAAAAAATAGACCTTCGACTATTGTTAATAGCGCAGTTCAGTTTACGGCTGGTAAAAGTGTCAAAGTACTAACGCATTTTGCCAATGCCAATGCCGCACCGCTGTTAGTAAAAGTAGGTGTATCAGCGGTAAGCCGCAGCAATGCCCTTGAAAATCTAACCACCGAAATTCCAGGGTGGGATTTCGCGGCGGTTCGAGATCAAGCAGAGCAGCTTTGGGAAGAACGGCTTTCAGTGGTAAAAGCACAAGGCGAGCCTGAGCAGAAACGTCAGTTGTTTACGGCGCTCTATCATGCTTTGCAGGCGCCATCGATTTATCAGGATGTGAATGGCGAATATCGAGGTGTCGACGGTGAGGTTCATCTGGCCGAGGGGTTCGAGAATCATACCTTGTTTTCGCTTTGGGATACCTATCGTGCATTACATCCGCTGTTAACCTACATTGCGCCTGATAGAGTCTCTGACATGATTCAGTCGATGTTGGTGCATTATCAGCAAAGTTATGACGACATGTTACCCATTTGGTCGTTTCACGCGCACGAAACCTGGACCATGATTGGCTATCATGGAGTTTCTGTGATCGCTGACGCGTACCTCAAGGGCATACGTGGTTTTGATGCTGAGTTGGCGATGAAAGCCATGCTTGATACAGCCAATAATCCAAATTATGACGCCATAAGCGAATACGTTGAATTGGGTTATGTGCCAATGGACAAGTTGAGTGAATCAGTCTCGATTACCTTGGAATATGCCTATGATGATTATGCCATTGCCCAAATGGCGCGGGCGATGGGTAAAACTGATATTGCTGACACCTTCTTTAAGCGCGCGCTCTCGTATAAGAATCTGTTCGACAAAGATGTCGGCTTTATGCGCGGCAAAGACAGTAACGGCAAATGGAACCCCTTGTTGATGCTGAGGAAGCCAAACTAATGGGGCCGTTTACCGAAGGCAACAGTTTCCAATATACATTTTATGTACCACATGACGTTCAAGGCTTAATTGATTTGATTGGCGGCGATAATGCCTTTGAGGAACGCCTGGACCTTCTTTTTAATAAACAACTAAGTCATGACAAGATTAAAGAGCATGAAGATATCGCCGGTCTAATTGGTCAGTATGCACATGGCAATGAGCCGAGTCACCACATCGCCTATCTGTACAATTATGCCGGTCAGCCATGGCGAACGCAGGAGCGTATCCGTCAAATCATGGACACCTTATCGTCCGACAAACCAGATGGCCTTGCAGGCAATGATGATGTAGGTCAAATGTCGGCGTGGTATGTCTTTTCGGCCATGGGCTTTTATCCAGTAGCGCCCGGTGATCTACATTACTCAATTGGCGCGCCTCAACTGCCACGTATCTCCTTACAACTTAACAATGATAAGGAGTTTACCGTGAACGCGAACAATCTAAGTGTTGAAAATAAGTACATTGCCAGCGCTTGGTTGAATGGCAAACTCTTGGAGCGGAGCTACATCACGCACGATGACATTATTAACGGTGGCAATTTAGCGTTTGAGATGTCAGATACGCCGAATAAGTTATGGGGTGTCGGTGATAAGGCTCGCCCGCCTTCCATGAGTAGTAACTAATCTACCCACTCAATATTTAACTCGAATGTGGACTAAAAAATATCATGATTAAAACCATACTGCCAATTATCTTCTTGAGCACCTCACTTGTTGCTTGCACTTCAAATAATCACGCAGAGCAACTCTCGAGCACGGCTAAATCAGCGAACGCAACGCAGTGGATACCGAACCCTGCCAGTTTTGTTAACCCATTTATCGGTACTGAGGGCGTGTTTAACCACCGCCAAACGGCCAATGTTGTGCCTGGTGCTGTAGTGCCGCATGGCATGTTTAACTTTGGCCCGGAGCATGCTTACACTGAGGATTTATTAAAAGAGAGCGAGAGTATTTCAAAACGGGTTCTTGAGGATAAGGGTCGGGTGCCAGTCTCCCCAGGTGGTTACAATTATGGCGCTAGTCGTATCAAAGGGTTTTCGTTTACACGCTTATCCGGTACAGGTTGCTTGGGGGCCTCAGGGGATATACCTGTGTTGCCGTTCACTGGCGAGATAAAGCATTCGCCAGATACCGACATGCTAGACGCCTACTACAGCGCTGGCTTTGGGCATGATAATGAAACCGCTAAGCCAGGTTATTATCAGGTTAAAATGGACAATGGCGTTGATGTTCAGTTAAGTGCAACAACTCGAAGCGGTATCGCACGATTCGTTTTTGCTGATAAAAATAATGCCAAGCTATTGTTTCGCAGTTCTTATTCACAGCTTGGCAGCGGCGACGCTTACACCAAGGTAGACGTCGAAACTGGAGAAGTCAGTGGCTCTGTCACCAGCGGTAACTTTTGTGGTTACCTCGGTGATTACAATAGACGAGATTATTACACGCTGCATTTCGTGGCTAAATTGGACACCGTGATTAGTGGTTCAGGCAGTTGGCACGATGACAAGGTGACCCCAAATGGTATAGAAGCCACCGGCGGTATGGGGTATGGCGAGAAAGGTATTCCTACCGTAGGTAAGGGCTCTGGTGTGTGGGTTAACTTGGATTTATCAAAAGGCCAAACCGTTACCATGCAAGTGGGTATTTCGTATGTAAGCTTGGCGAACGCGCGAGAAAATTTGGCGCAAGAGCAGCCGCCACAAAGCACCTTTGATAGCATTCGTAATCGCGCTTATGCCACTTGGAACAAGGCACTTGAAAAGGTGCGAGTAGCATCGGACGACGCCGATAAACTGACGACGTTTTACACCGCGTTATTTCACTCACAATTTCATCCTAACGTGTTCAGTGACGTTAATGGTGAATACCATGGCTTTGATCAAAAAACTCATAAAATTGGGCCAAAGCAGGCGGCGCAATACGCAAATTTCTCTGGCTGGGATGTCTATCGTTCACAATTGCAATTGGTGGCATTACTAGATCCATCGCGCGGCAGCGATATTGCTCAGTCACTGTTTAACCAAGCACAACAATATGAGGGTGTTTGGGATCGTTGGACACACAATTCCGGCCCTACTGGCGTTATGAGTGGCGACCCATCGAGTATCGCAATCGCAAATTTTGTCGCATTTGGGCCGATGACTTTGAGCTAAACGACGCGTACCGTTCGTTAATGCATGCCGCAACCAAGCCATCAAAATTAGATTTAAGCGATGAGGGTTGCCCGGTATTTTGTCGCGGGCAACATCCGTCCTTAGATCAATGGCTGGAGTTAAACTATATTTCTGACCAATCTAATAGTTGGGAAGGGGCATCCGAAACGCTGGAGCAGGCTTCTGCTGATTTTGCGCTATCGCAATTAGGCGAGAGGCTAGGCCATAGCCGTGATTCAGAAATGTTGCTAGCTCGTTCAGGTTATTGGAAAAATCTGTACAACCCTAGGGCAACTGATAAAGCCGGCTATATTCAAGGCCGAAACAAAGACGGTAGTTGGAAAGATGAGTTTGATCCGAATAGTGGGCATTTGTTTGTCGAAGGCAGCCCAGCACAATATTTATGGATGGTGCCTTTTGATGGTCACGGACTAAATACGTTGCTCGGTGGTGACGAGGTGATGTCGGCTCGTCTAGACTCCCATTTTCATAAGCCAGATGGAAGTTGGGTGTTGTTTAGAGATGAAGCTGAGTATGCCGATGTCTCGAATCAACCCTCTATTGCCTCTCCTTGGATGTACACGTTCGCCGGTAAGGCTTATAAAACTCAGGATACGGTAAGGGCTACGATTGAACAACTTTGGAACAACAGCACTAAGGGCATCCCAGGTCAGGATGATTTAGGGCAGATGTCGTCATGGTATGTTTTTTCATCGCTGGGTATTTATCCATTGCTGCCCGGGCGTGCCGACTTGGTACTTTCTAGCCCAGTATTTACCGATGCGCAGATTGGAAATTTAACGATTCATGCACCACATACATCCGGCCAAAATCGCTTCGTCGAGGCGCTTAAAGTTAACGGCGTACTCAGCACTAAAAGTTGGATAAATGAAGACTACATCAGCCAACCAGTTCGCTTGGACTATGAATTGTCATCTACACCGAATAAAGGCTGGGGTGCGGCGATAGAAGACCGGCCACCATCGTTCTCGGTCGAAACCCCCTCCCAAAAAAAGAATGACTGAACGACATCTGTTAACGAACGATAGTTAAAGAGAAATTAATCATGACCACACCGTCCCATAGCATACGTTCCCAGGGGAACAATACGTTTGCGTTCACTGCAATGACCAGTCTGTCTTTTATATGGGGCTTTATTACGGCGTTGAATGATATTTTAATACCCCATCTAAAGGCCGCATTTGATCTTAATTACACGCAAGCGATGTTGGTACAGTTCTGTTTTTTTGGAGCCTACTTTATTGTTTCACCGGTTGCGGGTAAGTTAATCGGCAAGGTGGGGTATCTAAAGGGAATCATAGTCGGGCTGCTTACCATCGCCACTGGTTGCAGCCTGTTTTACCCAGCCGCAGAGGTAGGTGTTTATTGGGTTTTCCTGCTTGGCTTATTTGTTTTGGCGTCAGGCATCACGGTATTACAAGTATCGGCAAACCCTTATGTTGCTTCATTGGGCGCAGAGCGCACGGCGGCAAGCCGTTTAAATTTGGCTCAGGCAATTAATTCGCTCGGCCACACACTGGGTCCGTTATTTGGCGCGGCACTCATTTTTGGTGCTCTTCAGACCGATGCTATTAATGCGAAAAGTGTGCAATTACCGTATCTATTGATAGCGGGAACCGTGATTCTGGTTGCCATAAGTTTTAAGTTTTTACACCTACCAACGATTGCTTCTATTAGTACTATTGATGAAGAGCACGAGCGAGCCAGTGGGTCAATTTGGCAGCAACCTGGGTTACTATTGGGTGCGCTTGCTATATTCCTCTACGTGGGGGCCGAAGTGTCTATTGGCAGTTTTCTAGTTAACTACTTTGCTGAAAGTCATATTGCAGGTTTGAACGAAAGTCAGGCTGGCAAAATGGTGGCGTATTACTGGGGTGCTGCAATGATTGGTCGGTTTGTGGGCGCCTATTTGATGCGCATCGTTAAACCGAGTTACGTGCTTGCCTGTAACGGTGTCATCGCTATGTTATTGCTCGCCACGACGATGTCGAGTACCGGTAGTGTCGCCATGTGGAGTGTTATTGCGGTAGGCTTTTTTAACTCCATTATGTTTCCAACTATTTTCACCTTGGCGATTCGCGGGCTGGGGCCGCTAACATCTAAGGGCTCGGGGCTGCTGTGCCAAGCTATCGTTGGCGGCGCTATCTTGCCTCTGGTACAAGGTTATATGGCAGATGTAACATCCGTTCAAACCAGCTTTATTGTGCCTGCCTGCGCTTATTTGTATATCCTAGGATATGCGCTCTATAGTGCAAAATGGCGCCCAGCTATTATGCAAAAAGAGCCCGTTAAGGGAGTAGAGATATGAAGCCAGTCGTATGTTTTGGCGAGTTAATCATCGATTTTCTCAACACATCATCGGAGCAGGGTGACCTACTAACCCTTAATGATTATCGCCAATTTCCAGGTGGTGCTCCGGCTAACGCGGCCGTTGCTGTGGCTAAATTGGGTGGAAATGCACTGTTTGCCGGTCAGGTTGGCGACGATCAGTTTGGCCATTTCCTGGAGTCATCGTTGCAAGCATTTAAGGTGAATACCCAGTTTTTGCACAAACATCCAGTTGCTAAAACCGCCTTAGCGTTTGTCACGTTGGACCAGCAGAATGACCGCAGTTTTTCGTTCTATCGTGATCAGACGGCCGACCTGCTCTTCGATCAAAGCCAAGTTGATGACGGTTGGTTTGCGAACCACCCCATTGTTCATTTTTGCAGCAATACCTTGACCCAAACTGCGATTGCTGATTGTACAGCCTATGTTGTTAATCAAGCGTTGCAACACTCTGCGACACTGAGCTTTGATGTTAACTTGAGGCATAACCTTTGGCCGGAAAAACAGGCCGATGCTGAGGTGGTGAATAAATTGGTTTCCCGCGCGCATATCGTTAAATTCTCCTTCGATGAGTTTAATTATTTGGCAGGCCAAAATGTTGACCAGTATTTAGATTATTGCTTTAGCGGAAATTGCCAGTTGCTGCTGATTACCAATGGCGAAAAAGACATCTGCTATTACACTAAAGCTGCCAGCGGTGTGGTGCCTGTCTCTCGCGTTAAAGTGGTTGATACCACCGCTGGTGGAGATGGCTTTATTGGTGGTATGTTGTTTTCTATGGCGCACTTTGAGCGGCAATCGGAGCTTATAGACGACATCAAAACACTTGAAAGCATCATCAAGTTCTCGGCGCATTGCGGCGCTAGTGCCGTGACTAAAAAAGGCGCATTCCCCGCGTTGCCTAAGTTTTCCGAGGTGGCCGGTTTGATCCAGCAAACAGACCCAGAATTATTTGAATTTATAAAACCATTTGCGCAGAACCGCTAGCGATGCACTACGATAAGAGCTTTTTACTAAAACATTGCAATTCTATTATGAGTTTTTATGACCCTAGGGTCATTGATAGCCGTGGTGGATACCACCAGAATTTTCATGATGATGGCAGCATCTTTAATGACGGCTTTAAGCATTTGGTCAGCAGCACAAGAATGGTGGTCAACTACGCAACTGCGGCATCTGTCCTAGATAGGCCTCAATATCTTGAGTTTGCGCAGCATGGTTTAGACTATATTGAAAACGTCCATTGGCAGACTTCTAGCCAGGGCTATGCTTGGACCCTACAACACAACACCCCGACGGATATGACACAACAAGCCTATGGTTATGCGTTTGTTCTATTGGCTTATGCGGCCGTATGTAAAGCTGGGCTTGTTGGTGATAGCACTCAGTTGCATGTAATTTACGAGCGGCTAGAGAAGCGTTTTTGGCAAGCAGAGTATGGTTTGTATGCAGACACGATTAGTGTTGACGGTGAGCTATCTGACTACCGCGGCCAAAATGCCAATATGCACTTATGTGAAGCCATGATCGCCGCATTTGAAGCATGCAAAAACTCTATCTTTCTTGAAAAAGCCAATCTGCTAGCACGAAATATTTGCGCTCGACAAGCCGATCTGTCTAATGGGCTGGTATGGGAACATTTTACCAGCGATTTTGGAATAGATTGGGAATACAATAAAGATGACCCTAAAAACCTATACCGCCCCTGGGGGTTTCAGCCGGGCCATCAAACTGAATGGGCTAAGTTACTGCTCCAGTTAAACGGATATTCTCCCGATCAATGGCTGGTTGACAAGGCGCAATATTTATTCGATACCGCTTATGAGCAAGCTTGGGATTCGGAACTCGGTGGACTGATCTATGGATTTAACCTACAAGGCGAGTGGTGCGACGATGATAAATACTTTTGGGTGCAGGCAGAGAGTATCGCTGCGGCTGCAATGTTGTACCAGCAAACAGAACAAGCTAAATATCTAGCGCAGTACGAGCAGCTATGGAGCTATTGCTGGGAGCATTTTGTAGACCATGAATTTGGCGCTTGGTTTCGTGTATTGCGGCGCGATAACATTCGCTATTCTAAGCAAAAAAGTGCCGCAGGTGCTAAGTGTGACTACCACACGCTGGGCGCATTTATGGCCATAATTGAGTTGATGTAGTGGCTTGAAATTGACAAATTGAGAGTTAGAATTCGAGCACTTGAAACAGGTATCCATAATTGAAATCAATTCATAGCTGAAATTTTAGTTCGGAGTAGACTCGTCTGCCGGGCCGTAAGTGACTGAGTCATTGTGGATACTTTTTATTAGACGCGCTAAATAGCAATGCTGAAAATTGACTCTTTAAGGCGCTATTGAAAGTAAATGATAGCGCTGGTATTGAGAAAACAGTAACTCGAAAATTAACGTAATTGCTTTTGCAGAGTAGGGTCGTAATACAAAACTGTTATTCCTAGTGTTGTTAAGCCTCGGAATCTGTACTAGGTTGATGGAGCTGCACACTTTGATAAGAGATACTTTAATCACTTATCGAGGTTCACATAGTATCGACCTAGTACAATTCAAGTACGGCTATATTCTTGATTACAGGTCGGCATCATATCAGCGCTCATAATGAAGTAAACGGGCGCTTACGTTCAAGATCTTCAAGCAGGTCGAGTGCGAGGGCTAATCCGGCTCGGTTTATTCCATGATCGCGCTGTAATCACCCTGCTTGATTCACTGGTCTTATGCAAATACTGTTAAAGCGCCATTCGCCACCTTCTAAAGCGTCATTCGCCACCTTCAAACGGAAGTTTGATTACTGAGTAGTCGATATAGTTAAATACGTCGTTTGCATTAACACGACAGGCTTTGCAAAATTCAAAAAGTGACAATCTGAAAAACTCATCGTTGTTAAAACTAATTACTTCTCGATGTTCCATTGCTTACCTTACATTGACTTACGTGGATTGAAGTTCACTGATCGGCGAAAATCTTGGTACGCTTTCTTAATCTCGGCGGTTGTGGCACTTGGCAACACTATGTCAACTACGGCAAATAGATCTCCGGGGGTCTTAGCCGGGATCCCACGGCCTCGCAACCTTAACTTAGCGCCATTCTTCGAATTAGCAGGTATTGTAAGGTTGACTGGCCCGTTTGGAGTTGGGGCTTCGATTTTAGCACCTAAAGCCGCTTCCCATGGTGCGACGGGAAGTTTGAGGTAGACATCACGGCCTTCAACTGAGTAATAGGCGTGTGACTTAAATTCAATTTCCAAATATAAATCGCCTGCTTCGCCTTGACCGGGTGCAGCACCTCCTTGCTTGGCAAGTCGTATTTTTTGGCCTTGCTGCACTCCCTTAGGTATTCGCACCTTCAATGTACGTTGGTCGGCGATCGGCCTACCGCCTGCGCCAATTTTAGTTTGGGTGAAGGTAATGGTGCGGTTGGAACCGAGAAAAGCATCTTCGATATCAATGGCAATTTTTGTATGTGAATCTTCGCCACGTGATCGACCGCGGCCAAAGCCTTGGTTTGCATGGCGGTTATCTTGCCCGAAGATACTTTCGAAAAAATCACTAAAGTCACCCGACTCTGAGCCGGCGAATCCGCCACCGCGGTATTCCGATCTTGGTCCGTTATTTGGCGGAGGGCGAAAATCTTGGCCGGCTTTCCAGTCGCTGCCAAATTGGTCGTAAGCGGTTCGCTTTTCTGGGTCACGCAGCACCTCATAAGCCTCTGACACTTGTTTGAATTGCGTCTCAGCATCGTCTTCTTTACTGACATCAGGATGGTATTTTCTCGCCAGTTTTCGGTAACACCTTTTGATCTCCTCGGCTGTCGCGTCACGCTTTAGCCCTAAGGTTTTATAATAGTCTTTATATTTCATAGCGATTTTGTATTCTATCTTGGACCTTATATTTAGTAGTGCATCTTATATTTTAAAGTCTAATATATGCACTAAGCACACAATTTATCACTAGCGTATTGAATAGGGATGTTGGGTTTCTATATTTAACTATTCAGTATAAAACCTTATCGAGCACTCGGCCTAAATAAGCGTATTACATTAATGTAAATCTATTGACCTAGAGTTAGTTCTTAGTAGTATCATTAGAGCATATGAGTACTTTCTCCAAAATATTCGTGACACTGTCGATACTTTGCTACATTGCAACGTCGTCAGTTGCGGCTGTGCATGCATTCCCAATGATGGGGAATATGGATAGCTCGCAGACCGTTTCAATGGAGAGCAGTGAGACCAACAGTGTAAAATCTGAAAAAGCGCAAGTGGCAGAAGCTGTCATGCCTTGCCATCAAATTACAAGCTCTGCGGCAGATAATACAAAGGCATCCAGTGCTTGCAAAACATTTTGTTCTGCCACAGGCCATGCATTGCTGAGCATTGAGGCGCTTGAGGTGGTTTCAACATATTACAATCGATCTCCTTACTCTGGCTCCAATAGCCTTCTTACTCGGCATACCAGCGTTGATCATCAGCCCCCAAAATAAACTCCTGACACTTATTCGTTTTTTATAATAATTTGTTAGGAGGGTCCTATGACCACCCCCACGGTATTTATCCGCCAACGCTGTATTTCAGCGCTTACTTTTGGCGTTACACAAAAGATCACACGCGTTAGCTTCATGGTTAATGTTTACCCTAGAAAAGATTCGCGCCAGTTCACAAGGCCGCTGCGGCTAATCACGTTCTTGCTTATGATGTTAATAGCGAGCTTGCCGTTGCACGCACAAAGTTTTCAAGAGCTCGAAGCTCTACTGCGAAAGCATCCCCAGCTGCAGACTATGAGTTATCGCGCAACGTCAAATCGCGAGCGCTCAGATGCGGCTATGGGATTGCCAGATCCTGTGATTTCGTTAGGCATCAATAATTTCCCGATCTTTGATCCGTCATTCAGCGAGTTCTTACCAACCAATAAGGCTATCGGCTTACAGCAGCGTTTTCCGAGTCGTGCCTCTAGACAGGCGCGCTCTGCAATGGGTCAAGCTGAGGCGAACCAGTTTGACGAGAAACGCAAACAGCTTTTTTCGGCGATGCGCGCAGAACTAATTGCCTCGTTGCATCATAAGAATCGAATAGTGTTACAGCGTTCTTTGGCTAAACAACGCGATAGTAAATATGATTAATTGATCGATACGGTGGAATCGGCGGTGCAAGGTGGTCGCCCTTCAGTCTTTCGCTTAGCCGAAATCGAGGCAGAGCGTGCTGAGGTGGCACGAGACCTAATTGACTTAGACGCTCAGCAAGCACAAATTGATGTGAGATTGATCTACTTAGTCGGGCTGATACCGGCAACAACTCTGCCAACAAAAATTACAGAGCCTTGGTCTGGCGACCACATGAATTTTCATGCTAGTCGAGTCGCTGACGCCGCTGTCGAGGTAGTTGACAGTGGTGTTGATGAGGCCAAAGCGGCTTGGAAGCCAGAGTGGGGCGCACAACTGATTTATCAGCAACGCGAAGCCGGTCGAAATTTTGCCGGTGATGACTGGGTATCAATGATGGTTACGGTCACTGTGCCATTTTGGGCTAAGAAAAAACAAGCGCCTGGATTGCGTGCTGCAGAGGCAAGTCAGGCCGCGGCTCAAGCCATGCTTGAAGATGCAAAGCGTCAGGCGGCGGCGCAGTACACATATTCCAAAGCAGTTCATGCGGCGACAATTCAAGCCAATCTGGTTCTGCAACAAAAAATCGATGCAATCAGCGATGAAATATCCGCACAACGTGCAAATTATGAGTCAGGAGCCGGCGACTACACACCGGTTATCGATGGTGAGATTGCCATCCTTAAGCTTCGCGCTGAAATCGCCACGGAGCAAGCCCGAGGTCAGGTCGCGGTTGCACAAATGAATGCATTATTGGTGATGCCATGAAATCTATAAGCTTAGTTACACTGTTGATACTGACTCTTTTATTGTCTGCCTGCGACGACGCGTCAAAGGGGAATAATACTGAGGCAAATTATGATTCTGAGGAACCTGTGGCTGAATATACCTGCCCTATGCATCCCCATTATATTGCCACTGATCCTGACGGTTCCTGCCCAATCTGTGGCATGAAGCTAGTTCCAGTGAGCGATAAAACCAGCTCGAACACTAAGTCCGTGCAAGACGATGCGATTAGCGTATCCGCTGCAATGATCCAAACCATGGGTGTGCGAACCTCGGTCGCTGAAATTATCGAGTTCGGTCAAACTCTGCGCGCTTTTGGCACGGTTGAGGCCGACCAGCGTCTGGAGAATGTCAGTGTATCTCGCCTCGAAGGCTGGATCGATGATCTCGGTGTGCGGGCGCAAGGCGATGCTGTGCGCAATGGTGATTTACTCTACCGGGTCTATAGTCCAGACTTAATTTCGGCCCAACGAGATTACCTAAGCGCATTGACCAGCGGCAATGTAAAGCGTGTTAAGTCAGTAAGACAACGGCTACTTTCGATCGGCATGCAAGAGCAACCATTGCAGCAATTAACTCAACGTAAAACGGTTATCGAGAAGGTCTCAGTGTACGCCGAGATTGATGGAGTTGTGGCTGAGCTGCACGTCAGAAACGGTGATTACCTTAAGCCTGGCACGCCAGTGTTACGACTTCAGTCGTATGATAAGGTCTGGGTAATAGCCAGCATTCCAGAGACCGACTTGCCACTTATTGATCGTGGAATTTCTGCCAAGCTTCGCTTCCCCAGTGCACCCAAAGCATCGTCAGAAGGTAAGGTCGACTATATCTACCCAACGATTGATCCTAGGACAAGAACCGCAAAGGTACGTATCGAATTAGACAATAGCGAGGGCGATCTACAACCTGGAGCCTATGCCGACATCACATTAGTCTTTGCCAAGCAAGCGCGGCTCTCAATCGTTAGTGAGGCAATATTGCGTGATAGCAGAGGCGGTCATGTGATTTTATCTCTTGGTGCTGGCCGCTTTGGCACTCGATCAGTGACTACAGGAATAACCGCCGAAGGCCGAACTGAAATACTAAGCGGTTTGCACGCAGGCGATTTGATTGTCTCCAGCGGCCAGTTTATGCTCGACAGCGAGGTCAACCTCAGAGAAGGCTTGTCAAAATTATCGGCCTCGGATACCGATTCAGGTTCGCCCGCTGACATCACTATGCGTCAAACCGTAAAAGTCGCAGAAATACCATTGTTAGCCATAGAGTTGGATACCTCCAGC
>JAESTB010000576.1 GCA_016763815.1 Arenicella sp. | reverse complement strand
TATTTCTTTTCTTTATAGGATTTATGAAAGAAGTAATAAGTGGCTCAGAGTTATCTTGAAGCTCTAGCAATAAGAGAAACTCTAGAACTTTGATTTCTAGTAAAGCATTATTGTTTTGGATTTGTTTATATACCTCACTCAAAGAGTGGATAAATTGGGTAATCTGATGACTAATCTTGGTTTTTAAAACTCTATTTTTTAATTTACTTTCGTCTTGTTTTGTTGAGTTAACGAGTAAGAATTTTTTGATTAATTGGTCATCTATAAAAAATATAAACGCCTCAAATTTTTCTTGTTTAGTTACAAAATCTGAAACAACGTATAGATCTTTTGGGAGAATGACCATTTCATTTTCTCTTACAATCAAGTCCGTTTTGTCATAATTTTGAATAATTTGCTCTCCCTTCATTACTAGCAAAATTGCTACAGAAGAAAGGAACATTTTTTTATTTTCAAGATTCTCAGATAGAGATTTAAAGATGATCGATGAAGCTTTATTTTTAAGTATTACCTCTATATTAGGTAAGTCATACAGTGAACTAGGTAGTATTTCGAGAATCATAGATTATTCTTTTTTAGTATAACGTCGTGCACATGGGCCGCAGTGTAGTTGCGAAGCGAAGCAACGGAATGAAGGTCCAAGCCGCGAAGCGGCTGAACATGGTGCACTTTGTTAAGTGTTTTCATTTTTAAACCCTAACACCACCCACCTATATATGAAGGTGAATAGGTATACGCCCAACCAAAAAAGCATAAGCGGTAGGAACATTACGTAACCAATATTTGCAATTTTCAGCCTAGTGTCTACTGGCACTAAATCAACAAACGGATTGCCTGCTAGCGATTCGATTGGTTCCCCGGTTTTTGAAATTAATACTTCCACAAACATTGAGTTACTAAGAGATGTGGATTGATATTCGAAAACAACGTATCCCACTACAACAATAAGCCATATAGCTGATAGCACAATCCGAATTCTTTGCCATCCATTTCATTTGGTTTCGATTTCCGTATTTGCATTTAACGCCTTGCTCAGCGGAAAATTGCTGGGCGCGGATTTTGCGGCTCTTTGCAAAATGCGTGAACAGTAATTTTTCCGTTGAAGCAACTTGTTAGCTTCACTTTTCGCAGTTACAGGTTAAAGTTAACTCAATCAAGAAATTTAGGAAACTTTGGTAAAAGATCAAAGTCTCGTTTTTCATGTTGAATAATTACCCTAGCACTTTCTTTTATTGCTAAGGCTTCAAATTTCTTTCGTGAATCAATAGTTAACTGTTTATCTGAATTATACTTAAGCATTGTTTTTAGTTCTCGACCTTTCGCATGAATATACAAATCGCCAGATAATAATACATTACCCGTCTTTTCCAATCGAATTAACAAAACAGAACTACCCGGAGTATGTCCAGGCATAGATTTAATGAGAACAGTCCCATCATTAAATACATCATATTCAATTTTAAATGAAACTGTTTTTGCATCTTCAAGTAATGAATAGTAAGCCCCAAACATTGATTTAATCTGATCAGAAAACATGTATTTACGCTCTAACTCATTAACAATAAAAGTTGAATCACTGAATTTATTGGCATTTCCTGAGTGGTCTGGATGTAAATGGGAAAGTGACAAATACTCAATTTCATTTGGCGAAACCCCTATTTGGTCTAATTGATCTATCAACCTGACTCTTAACCTTGAATGCCAAACACCATTGATTACTCCATTGGAATTATCAGCCATACTATCTATATAGCCAGTATCCCAAAGCAAATCACCTTTAGCATGTCGAATTAAGAAACAAGGGTTAGCCAATTTGATTTTTTGACCATCATATTTTCCTGTATCTGAAAAATCTCTCATATCAGATACATCAAGAGTGCCACAATCCATAGCGTATAATTTTATATGGCTATCACTGAAAACTTTACCAGACCACGCAATTAATACCAAAAAGAACAAAGAAATAACAACTGATTTTATCGTATACATATTTTTATTTAAGTAGCCTATTTATTTAATTTTTGTGGATACCAAATTGTGAATATTACGCATGCTGGCTTGTGAAGCTAACAGTTTTATTCACCGTCTCTATGTCGGTTGAACAGTTGTCGGACTATTATATTAGTCCGGCTTTTAGATTTTGATTGTTTTTTATTTATAAAACAATCACTTGTAGTATTTTCCAATACTGGGCATCCTTTAAAAACCGACTTCATGTCGGTCTATTTTTTTGTCGCTTTTACAGAGATTATTATTTTTCTTTATTAATATCAACTGCTTGAATTCTTATTGCTAACATATTAGACCGACTGTCGGTAGTTTGTTGTGAGCGTTGCTAGTTATACCTAGTCTGACGACTGTCAGTGTATTAGTTTTAAGGAGTGGCACTATGAATGAAGTGGGTGATATTCGTCGACCATTTCCCCGCAACGGGTGAAATGAACAATTGGGGACAGACCAGAATGGCACTAAGTTAAGGCTGGTTAGCATGCCTGATAAGAGGTTAAAAAAGGGCTAAATTGGTACAATTAGCCATGCAAAATACTACTCCATTATTCCCCGGACTTCACTTACCAACGCTTCGAAGAACACCCCGTTCAGACCGTCAAAAAGCGGTTGATGAGTTGGCGAAAATAAAGCAAAAATCATTCAGCGAAATGGCTGAATATCTTGCTCACATCGTTCCAACAGCGTCTCTAAAAAAGTCAGTGTCTGGCACTATGAGCCGTAACAGGATTTTCAGTAAAGAAAATACTTTTTGGGCTTTTTTCTCACAGATCTTAGATGCTGATGGAGGGTGCCAAGAAGTTGTTCGAAAGCTTCAGGCGATTGCCTCAATGTATGCCAAACCAATGCCGTCGTCATCAACTTCTGGGTACTGCCAAGCACGCAAGAATTTATCGTTATCTGAGCTTGAGGCGATACTCTCACAGATATCGAAAAGGCGACTCGGTAGGCCACCAAGTAAATTGCAAGGACGCCGAGTTATCGTTGCCGATGGCACCGGTCTGAGCATGCCGGATACCGCCGCCAACCAAGAAAGCTGGCCACAACAACGACACCAAAAGCCGGGCATCGGCTTCCCTCAAGCGCGCCTCTGCGCTTGTTTTGATTTGCAGTCTGGAATGCTTTCAAGTTATGAGTTGGGGAATAAGAAAAGTAGT
>JAESTB010000575.1 GCA_016763815.1 Arenicella sp. | reverse complement strand
GTGATGATCGATCAAAGCAAGGACCAAATACTTTGGGGTTTGAGCCTGCGTATGTTGGCAAATCTTCACGAGCTGTTAGAGTGGCCGATGCAAGTTTTAACCGAGGCCGAACAAGGAGTTTTGAAGGATATGGAGACGCGAAAATTAAGTCGCGAAAATATCGATAAAA
This sequence comes from Arenicella sp., assembly GCA_016763815.1. Taxonomy (GTDB): domain Bacteria; phylum Pseudomonadota; class Gammaproteobacteria; order Arenicellales; family Arenicellaceae; genus Arenicella. Next base: position 4,405 of record JAESTB010000575.1, on the reverse strand, counting down.
TCACTAAGACTATAATGAATCGAGGTAAATCTTAAGTGTCGGCTGTTCATTCTACAATGCGGGCGCTTGGCTCGCCGGCACCAGACTTTACGCTACCAAACCTAAATAGTCTTATGCCCGGCAAGGCTGATGCGAGCGTGGGTCTAAGCGTACTAACTGCAAAGCCATTGCTGGTTATGTTTATCTGTAATCATTGCCCGTATGTGATTTATATCGCTGAGCGTATGACCGAGCTAGCTAATGACGCGGTCGAAAAGGGCTTTGGAGTTGTGGCGATTAGCGCAAATGACGCACTAAATTATCCGCAAGATGGGCCAGTGGCGATGGCTGAATTCGCTCATCAATATGGCTTTAATTTTCCATATTTATACGATGAGAGCCAACAGGTTGCTAAAACCTATGCGGCCGCATGTACTCCAGACTTCTTCGTGTTTGATGCCAACCATGCTCTGCAATATAGAGGTCAAATGGACGCCGCTCGTCCAGGCAATTCAGTTGAAGTCACTGGCGATCAATTGGCGGCCGCGATTAATGCCGTATACTCAGGCAATGCTACTAATCAGCAGCAGGTTCCGAGTATTGGTTGTAATATCAAGTGGAAAGCTGGCAACCAGCCTGAATACTTTTAATCTAAGAGTTCCCCGAGTTATGCTGAGGCCTCCTTAGGTCTTAATGATCTTGGCTAAAGCGCGCTGCATAAACCAATGAACGATTCGCTGGTAATGATTCGGGAAATGGCGTTGTATCCAGTCTAAAACTTTAGCGTCTTTACCGAGTACTAAACGGCGTTTGTTTTTTAAAACGGAAGTTAAAATTTGCTCGGCTGCCGATTCGGGCGTGGTGATTGCCAGATCTTCAAAGTTTTCCTTAAGCTTCTCAGTTTCACTGTCAAGCGGTTTGCTTACCCGAGAGTTCATCGCGATCTGGGTTTTTATGCCACCGGGGTGTATCGACGTGCAACTGATATGGCTATTGGCTGTTTCAAGCTCCTGTCGTAACGCTTCGGTCATACCGCGAACCGCGAACTTACTCGCGTTGTAAGCGGCTTGTTCGGCTACGCCAATTAAGCCGAACAAGCTTGATATATTAACAATGTGGCCCCATTCGGCTTCCTCAAGAACGGGTAAAAAAGCTTTTGTGCCATACAAAACGCCAGAAAAATTGATACTCATTAACCATTCAAAATCGTCAACACTGGTTTCACTCAAGGTGCCAGAGGATAAAGCAACGCCAGCGTTATTAATCACTAAATTCACCGAACCAAACTCCCTCTTAGTTTCTTCGGCATAGGCAAACACCGCCTCTCGATTTGAAACATCTAAGGTGCTAGTGACGATTCTGGCGTTGATGTTTTTTAGCAATCTGGTGGCTTGGGCTTCGGTCTCCGCTAAGCCTTCGACGTTTATGTCCGAAATGGCAAGCGATGCACCGTAAGACGCAAGTTTAAGAGCAAGATGTCGGCCGATACCGCTACCAGCACCGGTAATCACCGCGACAGAATTATTAAATTTATTCATGTTTTTTCACTTATAGTTGATTGTTGGTCGCTGAGGCTTGTGTTTAATTGGCGGTCAGATAAGTTGAGCAAAATCTCAGTTAGCCAACGACGAAAATGTGCTCGGCTATTGTCTGCGTCATCGCCGGTTTCGTCGCCACTGAAGCCGAGAGCGCCCTTAATGCCCTGGCCTGAAACTACCTCACCAACGAGTGCAAGAGTAACCAGCATGACCAATCTGTTGGTGTTGGCAAGGCTGGCATCTGGGTCGATTGTCTGTCGTAAATTATGTGACAATTGAACGATTCGTTCCATGTTGGGCTTTAACGAGCTTTGCGCGCCACTGAGGTGCAGCCACACAGCCGCTTTTCCCTCGTCTCCGGGGTAAGCGGTATCTAAAACGTGAGTCATTGCGGCAATGCGATCTTCAGGTGCGGCGTCGGTTGCTTGCTTGATCGCCTCGGTAATTCTTGTCGTGGCTCGTTGACCTACACGTTCGGCAAGCGCATTAATTAGCCCATCTCTGGATCCAAAATGATGAATGATATTTGGGTGGGCCATGCCAGCCTTTTTTGCCACTGCGCTAATTCGTAGGCCGGCCGGGCCGACCTCAACCATCAGCGCCTCTGCGGCATCTAGAATAGCCTGTTGAGCTTGTTCGGGCGAGCTATGTGTTTTGCGTGCCATTGTTTAGTTTCCGCTATATCTAAAAAATTAGTGATAAGAAGTTGATACTAAAAAGTTATCGAGTGAAGCGTTCACAAGTATTACTTAATCCGAGCTGTGTTGACAGAACTGTAAATTGACTCTACAGTACGCATTCTAGTTTACAGAGTTGTAAACAACAACATGAATTTCACCACTTTGACTACAATCAGGTTAAGTAAATGTCGATAATCAACCCATCGCTGGACGATTCGTTCAGCCCGAGTAGCCCTAAGAGTTCACCATCGCGATCTAAACTCGAAATTGTTCCACGTCGAGTAACGTTCGAATTTAGTGATTTTGACGGGCCTTTTTATTACAACAGCAATAGTTGTATCAGCGCAATGTGGGTTGCCATGTCGGCCAGCTTCCCAGCGGGAGAGGGTGAATTTATTAAGTCGGTGAAGCTGTTTGAAAATCAAATCAGTGACCCAAAACTCAAAGCAGAGGTACGCGACTTCGCACATCAAGAGGCACATCATTCGCTGCAGCATAGGTTAGTAAATAAAGAGCTTGATAAGTTAGGCTACGAGACAGGCAAGCTTAATGACTTTTTTAAAGATAAGTTGAAAGAGCGTGAGCAAAAGTGGTCACCTGAAAAGCGTTTGGCAAGAACCGTTTGTGCTGAACACGTGACTGCGGTTATGGCTCATCATGCTTTAACTCACCCTGAGCATATGGCTAATTTTCCTGAATCATTTCGAAACCTATTTTTGTGGCACGCGATTGAAGAAATTGAGCATAAGTCGGTTGCCTTTGACGTATATCAACAATGCGTTGGTGATCGAAAATTTCTACACAAGCAATATAAAATTTTCACTAGGTTTGAATTTCCGTTCAATATGTGGCTGTCTAGTCGATTTTTACTTAAACAACTTGGTCACAAAGCCACGTGGAAAGAGCGCAAAGAGCTTTGGTCTAGCCTCTACGGTGACGGTGGCTTGATCAGTGATATGCGTGGCCTGTATAAGCAGTTTTTGACAGAAGATTTCCACCCGTGGGATCACGATGACTCAGCCTTGGTTGATCAATGGAAAAAAACCTTATCTCCTTATTTTGTAAATCATTCGGCGACAAAATGACGATATCTCATCACGACGCCATCATTATTGGTGCCGGCATCTCGGGGATTAGTGCGGCCTACCATTTACAAACCTACAATAAAGGTAAGAGCTACAAGATTTTAGAGCGGCGTCAGGCGTTGGGTGGGACTTGGGATTTGTTCGATTACCCAGGGATACGCTCTGACTCTGATATGTATACTTTTGGATTTTCGTTCCGCTCATGGAATGACAAGTCGTCGATTGCCGAGAAGCATAAAATTCTTAGTTATCTTGATGAAACAACACGAGAATATGGGATCGACAAACAGATTCAGTACGGTGTACACATCGTTAAGGCAAGTTGGTCTTCTGAGCAATCGGTCTGGACGCTTGAGGCCGACGATGGTGAAACCTTCACCTGTCGCTATATTTTTATGTGCGCAGGTTACTACAACTATGATGAGGCTCATGCGCCTCAGTTTGACGGTATCGAGAAGTTTAAGGGTGAGATAATTCATCCTCAGTTCTGGCCAAAAGACGCCGATTACGCAGATAAAAATGTGGTCATCATTGGCAGTGGTGCGACCGCCGTTACCCTAGTGCCAAACATGGCCGAAACCGCTAAACATGTAACCATGTTACAGCGCTCGCCAACCTACATGGGTTCCAAGCCATCGGTTGACCCAATTGCCAATGGTTTGAGTAAGTGGGTCGGAAGGTGGGCGGCTAGGTGGTGGTTCATCTTGAGTACCATGGTGATTTACTGGTATTGCAAAACATGGCCTGAGCGTGCCAAAGAGAAAATTATTGATGGCGTGAAGGCCGAGCTTGGAGATAAATTCGAAGCAAAGCATTTCACTCCAAATTACAACCCTTGGGATCAACGGGTTTGCCTGTGTCCGGATGCTGATTTTTTTAAAGCCATAAAAGCGGATAAAGCGAGTATTGAAACGGATCACATTGTCAGTTTTAACGAAAGCGGCATTTCGCTAAAGTCTGGCAATAACTTAGACGCGGATGTGATCGTTACCGCTACCGGTTTGAAGATGCAATTCTTTGGTGGCATTGATTTCGTGATCGACGGCGAGGCCTTAGTGGCTAAAGAGGTCTATGCGTATAAGGGCATGATGCTAAGCGGCGTGCCAAATACATTTCTTGCGGT
>JAESTB010000574.1 GCA_016763815.1 Arenicella sp. | reverse complement strand
GCTGCCAACCGCTCCTGTGTGTAATTATCTACAGGCAAACTCCGATGGCGCCGTGCCGATGGCACCTGATGCTGAGCTAATTTCCACCTTTAGCTTTGCCCAGATAACGAAATACGGCAACGTGTCGAATGATTGTACCTCAGCGGCTTACGCCGGGTGTATGACCGCATCGTGTAAGTTTGAAGTGGATGAGAATAGCAATCAAACCAAGTTTGCCCAGTGTCGATGCCCCATCTACACTGGGCCCTTTCAAATTGGGCAAGATCTCTCCTGCGACGCAGGTGATGGCAATGTCTGGTCTGCTGCGTACACCCCCTCACCATGAACTGGGGTGACCCATGAATTCATGGTCTAAGGCCTAAATTTATACTAAGACTTCTAGATAATAGCCAATTGCGTTAAAAGCCTAATCGTAACGTTTGATAATGGCTTTGCATTGTGTAATCACGATGCTGATTCTCATTTAATTTGAAAATTCGCCAATCACCGCTAGAAAATCTTCACCAAACTTCTCAAGCTTTACTGCACCGACACCATTCACGCTTAGCAAATCAGCCTCATTAGTTGGCATGCCCTGCATCATTTCCATCAAGGTGGCATCGTGAAAAATATGAAATGGTGGCACACCCAAACTATCGGCTAACTCCTTGCGCTTAGCCTTTAAAGCCGCCCATAAATCTTGATCTTGTTCGGAAACCTCAGTTGCGCGACGGCGCGTTCTCACTGACTTAACAGCCTTGAGTTCTTCGCGTAAGAAAATTTTAGTCTCGCCTTTGAGAATCTGTCGCGCTTTCTCGGTCAATTGAATCGCCCCATACATCTCATCGTTTACTAATAAGAAATTCTGAACCAATAGTTGCCGAATAATAGAGCGCCATTGCTTGTCAGTTCTTTGTGCACCGATTCCATAGGTACTTAGCGCTTGATGACCAAACTGCTTAACTTTGGCGGTCTCTTTACCGCGTAACACATCTATCACGTGGCCCGAGCCAAAGCGCTGGCCAGTGCGGTAAATATTCGACAACAGTTTTTGTGCATCTTCAGTGGCATCCCAGGTCTTCGGCGGATTTAAGCATATATCGCAGTTGCCACACACCTCTTCTCGCTGCTCTCCGAAATAACGTAGTAAGGCACGGCGGCGGCAAGTGTTGGTCTCACACCAACCGAGTAAGCTGTCAATTTTACTTCGCTCAGCACGCTTATGTTGTTCATTAGCGTTTGAGTCTTGTACCATTTTCACGATACGCATCACGTCAGCTAGTCCGTAGATCATCCATGCGACACTAGGTAAACCATCGCGGCCAGCACGACCAGTTTCCTGGTAATAGGCTTCCATGCTTTTGGGTAGATCAAGGTGTGCTACGAAACGCACATCAGGCTTATCGATACCCATACCAAAGGCGATCGTAGCGACCATCACGACCGCGTCTTCACGTAGGAATCGACGTTGATTCTCAGCTCGCTCGTCGGCGGGTAAGCCTGCATGGTACGGCAACGCCTTAATACCTCGTTGGGCTAACCAAGCTGAAATACCGTCGACTCGATTCCGCGACATACAATAAACAATACCCGCTTGATTCTTGTAGTCTTGTAGAAAACTTAATAGCTGAGCTTTGGCTTCCCCCTTCTCTTGAACCGCGTAACGAATATTCGGCCGATCAAAACTACTGACAAATACTTTGGGCTGAAATAAGGCTAATCTAGCGACGATTTCTTCACGAGTTTTTTCATCCGCGGTTGCGGTCAAAGCGACTCGCGGCACTCCAGGGAAGGCTTGTTGAAGCACATGTAAGCCAAGATAATCCACCCTGAAATCATGTCCCCATTGAGAGACACAGTGCGCTTCGTCGATCGCAATTAAAGATACCTCAACTGAACTTAGCCGCTCTAGTGTGTTTTGTTGCAACAACCGCTCTGGCGCAACATAGAGTATGTCTAACTCGCCGTCGTAAATAGAGCGCATTATCTGGTTTTGCTGCTCACGCGAGAGAGTCGAATTTAAGTAGGCGGCTTTAAGACCAAGCTGCTGTAAAGCCGAGACTTGGTCTTGCATCAACGCGATCAGAGGTGACACCACAATGGCCAAGCCACTGCGAACCAACCCAGGTATTTGATAGCAAAGCGATTTGCCACCGCCGGTCGGCATTAAAACCAATGCATCTTGGCCATCTAATACCGTTTCAATCACCTCTTTTTGTGACCCCCGAAACTCGGTATAGCCAAAAGTATGTTTTAATATTTGTTCTGCTCGGTTTATCATCCAATATTCCGTTATTTAATGATGTCTACGTAGCTCGGTCACAGGCAGGTGAGTATGACCGCAGAGAGGCATCCAATCAAGAGTAAAATATGTCACGTTGGCGCCCACCACAACCACGATCAACCGCAATAATCACACCACAAGGCTACGCAATGCTCGAAAAAGAGCTAAAGCAGTTATGGACCAAACGACGAGTGGTTAATGATGCCCTCTCAGCCGCCGCCGCCGAGGGCGACCGCAGTGAAAACGCAGAATATATTTATCGCAAAAAAGAGCAAGCTGGCATAGATAGGCGGATCCGATACCTTCAAAAACGCATGCCTGACCTCAAAGTTATTGATCAAGTTGGCAATAAGAAACAAATTTTCTTTGGCGCCATAGTCACATTAGAAAAAGACAACGGTGACGAAGTTAGATACCGCATTGTCGGCCCCGATGAGACCGACGCGAAACGCAACTTTATCAGTATAGATTCGCCATTGGTCAAAGCGATTTTAAAAAAAGAAGTCGATGATGAAGTAATGATATCGATCGGCGATGCCGAAAACCTCTATACCATCTTGTCTATTGAATACTAATTTTAGGCCTCAACATACAAAAAATGGGACTAACTGTCACTAATCGGCAATATAAAGTACAGAGTAACTTACACATAGATTAACGTTAGGTTAATCGGCATAAAAAACTCCTGCGATGTAACAGTTTTTGGTATAAAGATAATGCGTTTTCGGAGCAGTTGTTCTGAGCGCATGTTGTTTTCCATTGGAAAACCAAGCTAAATATACCCCACCCCTACATCTATTTAGTTTGTTTTAAGCACTTCAGCCCTAAACTGAAGTGCTTTTTTTACGCTCAGGAAGAGCCGTATGTCGCGGCTGCATGGACTAGGTGCCCCTTGAGGGTATGCAGAGGAGCGACT
>JAESTB010000573.1 GCA_016763815.1 Arenicella sp. | reverse complement strand
TCTACCAATTCCACCACCGGCTTTATAGTTTTTTTCAGCTAGTTCGCGTCAGGGGCTACCGGCTCTTCTAAATCTGATTCATCAATGATCTCATCAGCTTGTTGTGCATCAATAGTAGGTACGTCAATGGTCGGCACTTCGCTCGATTGCGCTTCTACTACAGAATCAATGCTAGGTACTTCACTACTCTGCTCAACAGTAATCGGGACAATCTCTTGCTCTGCAGCGTTACGCTTGGCGTATATGTATGCCAACGTTAAACTACTGACGAAGAACACCACTACCATTGTTGACGTACATCGCGTGAGGAAGTTAGCTGAGCCTTTACTGCCGAACATACTCGCCGAGCCGCCGCCGCCAAATGCGGAACCCATGTCGCCTTTGCTTTGTTGCATTAACACTAACGCGATTATTGCAATAGCAGCAAATACGTTGACGAGTATTAGAATAGTTGTGATGTTCATTTTATAACTCTATTTTGGCAGAACACGGCTTAAAACCTTAATATTGGTCTGAAAGCTGAGCGTTCAAGTCTTTTCTATAATTTTTTGTACAGCTTCACAAATACCTGCGAAACTACTTACTTGTAACGACGCGCCGCCAATCAGGCCGCCGTCAATATCTTTTTGAGCGAATTGCTCATCAGCATTGCTAGGCTTAACACTGCCGCCGTAGACAATCCTTACTGCTTGTGCAATTTCAGCGCTCAAGCCATCAAGCTTGGCACGAATAAATGCGTGTACGTCTTGCGCTTGTTCTGGACTCGCTGTCTCGCCTGTACCAATTGCCCATACCGGTTCGTAAGCAATAACAGCGTTAGCAAAACCTGTGATTCCAACTGTATCAATGACCGCATCCAATTGTGCGGCTACAACGTCTTCAGTTTGCCCAGCTTGCCTCTGCGCCAAGGTTTCACCAATACACAGTATCGGCACGATTAGCGAATGATCAAGGCACGCTGAGAATTTTTCAGCAACTTCTTTATCGGATTCATTAAACAACATTCGTCGCTCAGAGTGGCCCAATAATACATATTTACAACCAAGTTCGGCCAACATCGAGAGAGAAATCTCTCCGGTGTATGCGCCTGAGTCAAATTGGCTAACATTCTGAGCTCCAACCGAAATCGGTTGGCTTTCAGAACAGTCAACAGCTTGGCTTAAATACGGTGCAGAAGGACATACTAAAATGTCATACCCTAGCTCCTTTTGTTCACTTAATCTGGCCGCATCTAGCACACGTCTAGCGACACCAGAAATCAAATCGGCGGTCATTTCTGAACTACCGTGCATTTTCCAATTACCGGCTACTAAAAAACGTCGCATAAGACCTCTTTAATCAGAATCAAGTGAGCGGCGGATATTAGCATAGCCCCTAGCTTTGCACTAGGAATCTTGACAACAAATTAACCACAAGCCATTGGTCTAAAGTTGACTTTTCACCACCTTAGAAATTTCTTCGCAGGTCGACTTAACTAAAGCATCATCTTGGCCTTCGACCATTACACGTATAACCGGCTCGGTACCGGACGGGCGTAATAATACTCTACCGGTATCGGCTAAGATCGCCTCAGCTTGGCTGATCGCCTCCTTAACGGCCTTAAGCTCAACAATCGTGGCGGCATTAGCGCCTTGCGGCAAGCAAACATTTATCATAGTTTGTGGATACATAGGCATCTCTGATGCAAGCTCATGCAGAGGTTGCTGCATAAACGTCATCTGCGTGAGAACCTGTAACGCCGACACTAAACCATCACCCGTAGTGGCTTTATCTAAACAAATAATGTGGCCGGACGACTCGCCGCCAAGAACCCAATCTCGTGCTTTTAGCTCTTGCATGACGTAACGATCACCAACTTTCGCCCTAACAAAAGGAATATCTCGCTCTTGCAACGCCTTCTCCATGCCGAAATTACTCATCAAGGTGCCAACCACACCGCCTTTGAGGCGCTTTTGCTTGCGTAGGCTATCGGCGATAACGAATAGCAACTGATCTCCGTCTACTACATCACCGTGCCTGTCGACCATTAATACTCGGTCAGCATCACCATCAAAAGCGATGCCTACATCACAATTCTTCTCTAACACGAGCTTTTGCAAGCCTTCAATATCAGTTGAGCCGCAGCCGTTATTAATATTAAAACCGTTCGGTAGGTTATTGATAACGTGGATATCAGCGCCTAGTTCGTGAAACGCGGCAGGTGCTGACTGATAGGCGGCGCCATTGGCACAATCAATCGCGACTTTAAGGCCTTTGAAATCCATCCGTCGTGGGATAGTGCCTTTACAGTATTCTACGTAACGCCCCACTGCGTCATCCATACGATAAGCCTTGCCTAACTCTTGAGCCTCAACCACCGTCATAGATTGGCTCATCAAGGCTTCGATTTCAAGCTGAACCTCATCTGAAATTTTCGAACCGTTGGGTGAGAAAAATTTAATACCATTGTCCGAATAGTGATTGTGCGAAGCACTGATTACCACGCCTGCATTGGCTCTAGCGGTCTGTGTTAGATACGCAATCGCAGGCGTTGGTAGTGGCCCCAACATTGTCACGTCCATGCCTGCTGATGACAAACCTGCCTCCATTGCTGACTCCAAGAGGTAGCCGGAAACGCGCGTATCTTTACCAACAAGAACACTACCTTTACCGTAATGTCGTTTAACAACAGTACCTAATGCCCACCCTAGGTGAACAATGGTTTTCGGTGTAATTGGCTCAACACCGACAGCACCGCGTATCCCATCGGTTCCAAAAAAAGGTTTAGTCATGATTTTTCTTCTTACTTGATGACGTTAACTTAGTCGATTAGGTTTCTGGTTTAACTATTACGCACGGCTTCTACCACCCGTATCGCATCGTATGTTTCCCGAACGTCGTGTACCCGAACTATTTTAGCGCCATTCAATATCGACTGCACGGCTAATCCTAAACTGGCCGGTAAACGCTGGTCGACTGCTCGCCCTAGCAGCTTGTCAATTAAAGATTTACGCGACACACCAAGCAACATTTGGCAGCCGGTGCTGACTCGCAGTTGCGGTACTGACTTTAGCAACTCTAAATTATGTTTAAGAGTTTTACCAAAGCCGATCCCCGGGTCGAGAATGATGTCATCTAGCTTAATTCCAGCGTCTAAAGCTGTCGTAATTCTCTGCTTGAAAAAGGCGTCGACTTGAGCGACAACGCTCTCATATTTGGGCCTTGCCTGCATGGTCTGCGGCTGGCCCTGCATGTGCATGATGCAAATCGGCATATTAGCGGCTGCAGCCACCTCAACGGCTCCAGGCGCTCGTAAACCATTGACATCATTAATCATACTGGCACCAGCCTCGACTGCCGCGCGCATAACTTGAGGTTTATAAGTGTCAATCGATATAGGCACAGTTGTTTGGGCCTTTAAGGCCTCTATCGCCGGTATGACGCGCTTGAGCTCTTGCTCAACAGACACTTCTTCGGCACCGGGGCGTGTTGATTCACCACCAATATCGAGTATATCGGCTCCCTGCTCAACTAGAGACAGGGCGTGCTCGACAGCCAGAGATGAGTCATTGAATTGCCCGCCGTCAGAAAACGAGTCGGGAGTGATATTGACAACGCCCATTATTAAAGACTTATCTAGCCTTAATAATGAGCGTATTGAGTTTTCACTCATAGCCGACAAACCTGGTTAATGAATCGAAATCGCCGAGTTTTTTATGCGTCGCTAGCCGGTTTATCCGTTTGTGGCTTAACACTTGAACGATCGTCAGAATCGTCACTAGAGTCTTTCTTCTTCGGGGTTGGTAGATCCGATGGTGGCGTTGGCTCATTACCTTCCATAATCTCGGCGATTTGGCCAGCGTCAAGAGTTTCATACTCCATCAAGCTTCGCGTCATCACTTCTACCTTATCTCGATTATTTTCTAGAATCTTTTTCGCGCGAGCATATTGATCATCCAGAATCTTCGATACTTCAGTATCGATCAAGTTGGCCGTATGATCACTCATCTTCGAATTGGTATTGCCACCTAAACCACCGTTTTGCTGGCTGTCAGTATAGACTCTGGTACCCAAAGCATCACTCATGCCCCATCGAGATACCATGTTGTGAGCCATCTCGGTAGCGCTCTCGAAATCACTTGAGGCACCGGTGGTCATCTGCTTCATAAAAATTTCTTCAGCAATTCGCCCACCCAACGCTACCGCAATACGCGCATATAAAAATTCTCGATCATAACCATAACGATCTTCCTCAGGTAGGTAAAACGTCAATCCAAGTGCTCTACCACGAGGGATAATAGTAACTTTATGTACCGGATCATAAATATCTTTCAAGACCGTACCAACTACCGCATGGCCAGATTCGTGATAAGCAGTATTTAGTCGTTCTTTTTCAGGCATCACGATCGAGCGCCGTTCTGCGCCCATCATCACTTTGTCCTTGGCGAATTCAAAGTCTTCCATCTCAACCAGTTTTTTTGCGCCACGTGCCGCAAACAGAGCCGATTCATTAACCAAGTTGGCGAGATCCGCTCCTGAAAAACCGGGAGTACCTCGAGCAATCACACTCGCATCAACAGTCTTGCCTATAGGCAC
>JAESTB010000572.1 GCA_016763815.1 Arenicella sp. | reverse complement strand
TAAGACCGTACCCGTTAGGAAAAATCATACTTGACAACCAACCTGCAACAGCACCAATGACGACTAAAATTGATATTGCTTCCATAATATTCGCTCTTATTTAAATCATTCCACACCATATCAGCAACAAATCATTTGAAATGTAACCTTTTGTTACAGGCTGTCGATTTATGTAAAAAGTCTGCATCAGTTACCCCCGATCCCTAACTAAAAATAGTGGAAATCAACTCATTTTCCAGACACTTGCAAAAGAAAAAATTACTGGGACACCAAGATTAAGAGCAGGTTCGCCGCGCTAAATTCTCTATAATATGGCTTCTATATTTTCAGTAATTTTCAAGTAAAACCAAACACTTATTGGACTCGTTTCTTATTACAAGTCTGGTAATTAATGAATTTTTGGCGAGTACCGTTCTCGCTAGCGCGCTCTAATTTGTTTTGATTGCCTTGTTTAGCCTATAAAGAATTCGATGATGGCCGGTCGCCGGGATTCGTTGATATTTTTTGTCGCGGTAGACTTGGCGTACGATGTGTTCTGAACCAAGCCATTGTTTGAACTCCAGCTCAAAACGAGTTGTCAGTATTTTCCAGATGTCTTGGTTTAATGGTTGTCGTTCGATTATTGCCGAGTGTATTGGTAACCGACAGGAAAGTTTCTCTGGATTGAGTCATCCTAACTCTCCTTTATTCCTTTAAGTGATTAGATTCTCAGATTAGAGTAGGATTTACAAGTGTTAGTTCTGGGTGTCCCGGTAGTTTAGCTTAAACAAAGGTGGGGATTAATGAGCTCTTTTTGACTCTGGTGAAAAAAGCACTAGAATGCTTACCGCAAGTATCTATGATACGTGGCGGTTATACAAAGCCTCATATTTCGGAGTCTTACTAGACTTTTAATCATGCATAATCAACATGATGATCGGGCTCATAAAAGTTTTCTTCGATTCAACTAGGATATCTTTCACTGCCCATTTCTCTGCTTCTAAGCCAGACCACGCTGAATCTGGGTAACGCTGTCTCAACTCGATGACATTTGCTCCAACACTTAGCAGTGATTTAGAAAGCGTAAACGTATTTTTAGTGCTGTATGAATTATTGGAACTTCCCGCTCGGAGAAAACCGATTGATGTCCCATTAAAAAGCACTTCCGTTTCATCTGACCGGTCTATGTCCCAACCTGTCATGGTTAGCTTGTAGTCCTTATCCCTGGCCGGTAAGTCAAACTTGAACCTAGCGCCGGTGTATCGGCTTGGAGTCTCCAAATAACCGTATTGATTGGTATCCATCGCCCCGACTGTGAGCCGTATGGTTGGCAAGAATTTAATGCTGACATCTTTGATGCCCCAGATCGAGTCAAGAAAAAAGGGAGCGAGTTCTATTCTGTTTCTGAACTGTGGCGACCCGAAGAGGTTTCTATTGATAACGTAACTTTTTGTCGTTTCTTCATTATCTGGGAACCCGTCTAAAATATCATGTTGAAAGTTATTTAGAATAAATCTAAACCTTCTGTGGCTACTGATAGCTCCATCAAATAATCCAGTGAATCTTAATACCACGTCTCGTCGCCCATCAGGTATCGAGCTATTGAGCACTATTGGTTCTAGTATGTTGCTTTTTATTGTTGATTGATTGGTTGCAAGCGCGGCAAAACTTAAAGCATCGAAGTCTAAATCGACTTCTATTTTGTCTGATGCTTCGCCTCCAAAAGCAACACCGTAACTTGTTGGGTCAAAGTGAATGTCATCGTTAGGATTGTTATTATTGTTGTCGTTAGAAATAATATTGGTCAATTTTGCAATTGCATCTTGAATATGGCTTTTCATGATTAATCGCCGTGTTTCACCATCACGCGTAAACATTTTCGTGTTGGCCTCTTGTAGTGCTTGTATTTTCTGATCAACAGTCGAATTCGGGTGTGCTTTGTGCAATAGCGCAAAGGCTGCGGCAACTTTTGGCCCTGCGAAACTGTTCCCTATTTCTGTACCGCTTGAATTTGTAACAGCCCCCTTTGCGTAAAAGTCTATACCATTCGCGCCGACACCATTTCCGTTGAGTTTGCTATCAAAGCCGTCAGTGCGCCCGACATTTATCACGCCCTTCAGACAGTTAGGCCATGTCCTAACTCCAGCAGGGATCGTTCTATTGGCAAGCCCTGCAACAACCGCTATTCCCTTGGAGCGAAGTCGGTCGACAATCTCCTGTCCAAAAGAGCTTGGTCTGCAAATGTCTGGCGTAGAGTTCAAATTTCCTACAACGGTGGAAATCGTGACCGCGCCCAGATCGGGAGTGAAATTAAATGAGAGGACGTTGAGTGCATTGATTATGTTTTGTCCAGACCTGGTTTTGTAACTGGAGGATTTCACTGAATTGTCGGCAACGACCACGTCCAAGCCTCTGATTGTTCCATCTTTTTGGTTGCCAGCCATGCCAAGCACTTGAAAATGTTGATGGAAAACGCCACGATTAAAGTCCCATATGGAATCACTCATATTTCTCGCGTGAGTTAATTTCCTGCTTGTCGTATACGTGGTTCCTGTAATAGGCTCAAAAAAAGTACGAGGGTGTGCGGCTGCGTTAAAACTATTGTATTGCTGTTGAGCGCCGCTTACACATAAGGATGCATAGAAGATACTCAAGATAATGCCATCAGCTGGGTCAGATGGAGTATTCGGTGATAATATTGATTGGTCCGGGTAGGAAAAACAATGTTGCGTTACGAACTTACTTTTTCCTTTGTGAGAAAGCGTGGTGTTATGGCCTTGATCCAGTATTGCCACGGTTTGAGCGCTAGCAGTGATAGTAAACAGGCAGCACAAAGCTATCACACCAAAGGCGCGAACAAGCATATAATTATTCATTTAATCAAATCCTTTTTATTGATGGCCTTCTTGTATATCGCGAACATAATTACCAGCATGGTGAATACCTTCTACGCGATCATCATCTAAAAACGGTAATAGTTCATCGCTTGATTCAACGTAAATATTAAGTGCTAAGCTATCGACATTAGAGCCAAGCAACTCAGGATTATACGATTCATAATTGACCCCCAAGTAGTGCTCAAAAATCTTATTCTTGAGTGCTTGTTCATACTTTTTGGGAACTGACTTGAAAGACTCGTAGTGAGCGTACTTGGCTGGAAATTTTTTGTCATTTACAAAAACAACTGACACTCTATGCTTGCCATTAAGTACAAAGCTTTTTTGTCTAGGTATGGCTTGTCCGTTCTCCATATCGTGCATCAGCTCTTGCACCTTGCAATTATGTTCACTTGTTTCATCGCAAATAAATGGAGGCATCTTCTCACTCGTTTCAAGTTGCTGTGCAAGTGGTGCGTTGGCGGCGGGAGCTGCGGCATTACCCTGAAATGTTGATGGCGCATGTTCCGCAACGGCTGCTTTCTGGCTTGACTGCACATAGGCTCTTAGCGAGTCAATTTTTTGCATCTTTTGTTCATAACTAAGACTGGTTTCTTTTGCTGCTAATGCGTTTGTATTCAACACACTGAGCATTGCCAATAGAACTATCTTTTTTGCTGACTTCATTTTCATCCTCGTTGATAAGCGACCTTTTCAGACCGCTGGCAAATCCAATACTTTTTGTATGAAAACTAGATTATGCGATATTTATCTTTCGATTAGAAGCGACAATGCAGGAGAAACGGACACCCAGATTAAGAGCAAGCTCATCGGACTAAATCCTCCATAATGTGACTTCTATATTTTCAGTAATTTTCGAATGAACCAAACACTTATCGGACTCGTTTCTAATTACGAGTCTGTTAATCAATGGGTTTTGGCGAGTATCGTTCTCGCTAGCGCGCTTTAAGGTGTTTTGATGGCCTTGTTTAGCCTAGTAGAGATCGATGGTAGTCGTTCGAGTATCGGAGGGTGCTCGTCATTGATCGAGCCTCGCTTGTACCCCGAGGGCTGCTGCTCTTCTCGTATAAGTCGTCCAGCCCAATCTGTGAGTTCAAGGTAGCCTTTAAGTAAAAACGGGAGGCCTTGCACCTAGTAACTCTCAACGATTGGAAATATGATACGCCTCCAAAGGATTTTGGTAAGACTGCCTTTTATTATGATTTAGATATTGCTGTTATGTTTCAAGGTGAAACTATCGCTACACATAATTTGAAAGGTAAAAGGATTGTTAAATCTATTAAGCTGATTAATGAGGATTATGCCTGGATTTATGAGTCTATATTTGACTCATCTGGTATTAGAAATGCTTTCTCTGAAAACTATTCCCCTTCACAGCTGGGAAAAGCCACCCCATCAGCCTTAGAGACCACACCAGTCAATGCAGCGGGAGTGAAGAGCAAAGTATCTAAACCAAAAAATGTTCAATCTAGAGGTGATCCCTTTGCACTGTTGACCAAATTCTTAAAATGAACAAATTAGGTTTAGATGATGGTCAAATTAAAGCTGCTCTAATTAGAGACTCAAAAAACCGCCAACTTCACCATGCCGCTGAACAAGGCGTTGTGTATAAGTTTAGATAACTACACAAATCAGATATAAAGTATTAATATTTATCTTTACGAGCCTTGGTATAAACAACTATGACAAACCGACCGCCCCAGAAAATCTCCCCGACTGTATCGACGCTTGACGACCTTGCGAAGTTGGCAAGCTATTCCCTCATGGATACGCTCAATCGTGATCCTGATGCGACAGAAAACGGCGCCGATCACGAGCCGCGACAAGTCTTCACGGGCCATTATGTTCCCGTTAATCCTACTCCAATCAAAGATCCAGAGTATGTAACGCACAGCAAAAACTTTTTTTCCGAGCTTGGCTTCGCCGACAGCATGGCTGAGTCTTCCGACTTCGTCCGTATGTTCTCCGGCGACATTTCG
>JAESTB010000571.1 GCA_016763815.1 Arenicella sp. | reverse complement strand
TGTCCATGCCGATTTAGCATGCGAATGGTCTAACCATGAGTGGTTAGACCATCCAGATGAATTCAAACCTCAGGTAGTAGAATGATGTCGGTACCGAGAGCAAACCTCACCCAAAAGCAATTGGCGCAATGTAATAGGAGATAGCTGTAATAACAACAACGGCTATCAGGTTGATCCGTACTCCAGCTTTGGCCATCGTAGAAAGACTCACTTTTCCAGTTGCAAAAACGACAGCATTTGGGCCAGTAGCCATCGGCAGCATAAATGCGCAACTAGCTGCCAATGCGATTGGCACTGCCATCATCTCTAGTGGAAGCCCAGTTTCTATAGCAAGTGCACCCAGCACAGGCATCAACGCCGATGCAGTTGCAATATTACTCGTCACTTCAGTCAACGCTAAGACTAAAGCAGCGATAAGGAAAATAACAACAGGTACAGGGTAAGAAGAAAACATTGATAGGCTCGTACCCAAATACGTGCTTAAGCCGGTTGATGAAATGGCCTGTGCAAGAGACATACCACCGCCAAAGAGTAACAATACGCCCCAAGGAATTTGCTCGGCTGACTTCCAATCCAAGAGTGGTTGCCCTTTATTTTCTTTACTACCTGCCGGCACCAAAAAACACAGCAACACTGCTAATATTGCAGTCATATGATCGGTCAACCCAGCAAGTGGAGTCACCAGATCGCCACCGTAGGAAATCGTTAATGAATTTAGCGGTCGGCGAAATGCCCACAGTGCAGCAATCACTAGAAACACGAGAAGCGTGCGCTTCTCAGGAACCGTCATTCGCCCTAGATCAAACAATCTATCTGACACCGTTTTTTGCGCATCCGCTGCTTTGTACTTTGGCATCTTAAACACCCAACGGGTTAAGACAAACCAGGCAACCGGGACAAGTATTATAACAGCGGGGATGCCCATCATCATCCATTGAGCGAATCCGATATCAATATTATTGTGTTCATTTAGATAGCCCAACACAATTAGATTAGTAGGCGTTCCAATTGGCGTCCCTAAGCCGCCAATGGAACATGCATAAGCTATGCCCAGAAGCAACGCATAGGTGAAGTTCTTAGGCTTATCATCTAAGCCCTTTTCATAAGCCGCGGCCACTGAAAGAGCAATTGGCATCATCATTATCGAAGTAGCTGAATTAGAAATCCACATAGAGAGAATTGCAGCAGCAAACATAAAACCGCCAATCATGCCGGCAGGGCTACCGCCCGCTAACCGGACAGCATGCAGCGCAATACGTTCATGAAGTCCCCATTTTTCGATAGCCTTTGCAAAAATAAATCCACCCATTAACAACACAACAATTGGGTGCATATAAGGCGCCGACACCTGTGAAATTGAACTGATGCCGAATAACGGCAGTACTAAAATCGGCAGCAGCGAAGTCACTGGAATAGGCACGGCCTCTGTTACCCACCACGTCGCCATTAGCGCGAGTAGAGCTAGGGTCACCCAAGCCGCCGAGAAATGACCAGCGTCAGTTTCCAACTCGCTCGGAGCACCAAAGAACAATAATAGGCCGGCTATCGCAGGCCCTACAATTAAACCAATGAAAGGTAGAGAAATTGACTTATCTCCCGAAATAATTAGCATGAAATAGCCGGCCTTAAGTGTTTGTTAGGATGAAAACTCATCCTTGTTTAATGAACAATTCGTTGCATGTAGGATTCAGTTAGTTATAACAGAACCTGAAAGAGTCAATCTAAGTACATTTTGGAGACAAAAAACTGCGAAGCAACTCAAATATTCAGCGTTGCTCCGCAGCCTTGTTTTCAGCCGTTAGTACGACTGCTTGAAGGTTAGATAAATCTGCCGTCCACGAGGATCATGAACTTCGGTATCAAAGAAAGGTCGATCTTCAAGGCGTGGTGCAATTTCGTCAAAAACGTTAACCGCGCCAACGCTTAGGTGAGTGCCTCCGCTACCTAGAAAACCATCCAACACTAGATCGTAACGAAGATCAAAAGTCGTATTAGCATCAACTGAGTTTCCGCTTTGGTCATCGGTGTAACTACCGATGTATCGAACCGTTGCGTTGAATCGGTGTAACCCATAATCAAACGTGAAGCCACCGTTAATACGGAAATCAGGCGTTGATCCGAACCCATTAGAAAAATTTCGGTTGCCAAGAATATCACCAAATTCAGAAGATTCGAACTTGGTCAAAATCGTGCTCTTGACATCAAATTTACCATTTCCACCAAACATCTCAGTGCCATAAGCCGCAACGATATCTAAGCCAGATACTTCAGAAGAACCTCCGTTAACGAAGTTAGAAATAGCTGTTGATGCTTGACCATCAGGGCTTCTCAGAACACGACTCGGATCGAGAGCGCCAACGGCTACCGAGTCAAATACCTGTTGAGCCGCAAAATCTTGCAAAATCAAGTCTTCGTAATCGTAGTAGAACCAGTCAACTGAGAAATCTAGCCCCCAATCGGGGCGATACACCAACCCAATATTAAGATTTTTAGCTGACTGAGGGACTAAGTCGTCCGACCCTTTAGTGATGATGGTGACGATGACGTTGTCACCAACACTTTCCAAACCGAGTGTCTGCCCAGGTGCAGGCCCCGGGTCGGTAACGGTACCATTACCAATAATACCTGCCACTTGCCGGATAGATGGCGCCTGAAATGACGTTCCATACGACGCTCTCAATGAAAGAGCTGGGTTAAGATCGGCCTTAAATGCGATTTTAGGGTCTGTTGTGTCACCTCCTTGATCGCCGTAATCTTCATACCGAATGGCAAGCTGGGCTTCGAGCCAATCTGTAATAGGCAAACTGGCTTCACCAAAAATAGCGGGTACATCTTGAGTTCCAAAAACGGCCGGCACAGTCTCATTCAAACGGTTGTCGCCACTCTGATAACGACTATCAGGAACATCTTCAAGCGTAACCTCTCTATACTGCGCGCCTACTGCCACGGCAATATTACCGCCAGACAATGCTATGCCGGTGTCACCGCTTAATGATAGTTCGGCAACAGTTTGTCGAACCAACGCTAAATCGTTCTTCTTTTAAGAATGTTCCGTCACCATTACCAAGAAGTAGGGATATATCATTGGAAGACTTATTGTTGATGATGACATCCGGATTTCT
>JAESTB010000570.1 GCA_016763815.1 Arenicella sp. | reverse complement strand
TGCTCAAGCTGTTTTGCAATGGGCGCACCTTGCTCTTGTAGTATTTGCACCAAACGCTCAAGGCCCATACCAAAGCCAAAACCTGGTGTCGCTTGGCCACCTAGCTGCTCAACCATCGAGTCATAACGCCCGCCACCACAGACGGTCGATTGAGCGCCATAATCAGCGTTAACCCATTCAAATACAGTGTCGTTGTAATAATCTAAGCCACGCACTAAACGCGGATTGATAGTGTAGTCGATCTCGAGATCTTGCAAGTAACCTTGCAAGCACGAAAATGCGCTAGCGGACTCAGTCGTTAAGAAGTCTAAAATACTCGGTGCATCAAGTAATAACGCCTGAACTTCCTCGTTTTTGCTATCGAGTATACGCAACGGGTTAGTCGTCAAGCGCCTCTGACTGTCCTCATCCAGCGCGTCAGCGTGTTTCGACAAGTACTCAACCAATGCACTGCGATAGCGTTCACGAGTATCCGCATCGCCTAAACTATTGATCTGCAACTCTGTGTGCTGCAACCCCAAGGCTGTAAATACATGATGAATCATCGCCAGCACCTCGGCTTCTATGTCTGGAGTAGACCATCCATAACATTCCACTCCAATCTGATAGAACTGCCGATAACGACCCTTTTGAGGCCGCTCGTGACGAAACATCGGGCCGGTATACCATAATCGCTGTTGCTGGTTATAAAACAAACCATTCTCGATACCGGCACGAACAGTACTCGCCGTACCTTCTGGTCGTAAGGTCAAGCTATCACCATTACGATCGTCAAAGGTGTACATCTCTTTCGACACAATGTCAGTTTCAGCTCCGATAGAGCGGGCAAAGAGATGAGTGCTCTCCAATAACGGCGTACGAATTTGTTTATAGCTATGTTGAGCAAACACATCAGCGCAGACCGTTTCCACCGCTAACCACAATGGGCTTTCACTCGGTAGAATGTCGTTCATTCCTCGAATGGCTTTAATTTGGGGCTTCTTGCTCATACTTCTTTTTGCTCATACTCTAGGAGTATCTGAAAATTTGTTAAATTTTAAATAGGCCAATATCGATCCGCGAACGACTGAATGCCACGGTGACGGGAGTTTTAATCAATTCTATTCACCGACCGTAAAGCGTGCGAATACGCCTTCACGATACTGTGAAATGTCATAAGGCGCACCATTAAACACGGCCGAAACGGCCTTGGCATTACCGATAAAAACACTCATTGACGTGGTCGCGGAGACGCTTAAATCTTCACCCTGAGCATAGCTCTTGTAGGCTAATTTATTGCCGTCACTATCTCTAATATCGACCCAAGATGTGTCGGTGAAACTAAGGCTCAGCTGATTCTCCACAGAAGCCGGTTCAGCGACAATCTCGCCATCATTTTCTTCAGCAAGTTGATCAGACGGCAGATCGTCTGAGCCTGAATCACCCTCAGACAATGGCGGTGCAACTTGCGCCGAGCTAGTACCCGCCGGCGTTGCAACAGAGTCTGTTTGCGTGCCACGTATGCCACCTAACTGGCCAGTAAACCAAAGGAAACCCATAATTGACGCTAATGCAATAATAACGATAACTTTGCCTGCGGTAAAAAAACTTCTCGAATCACTGTCGTTAGCGCTACCGATTCCACGAGGCATTTCGTCTAAACGAGAACCCTTTTGCCAATTCGGGTTTAAATAATGATCGAGCACTTCATCTTCGTCCAGGCCGAGCAAGCGAGCGTATGAGCGAATGTATCCGCGAACGTAAGTTGGCTCCGGCAAACCTTCACTCTGATCAAGCTCGATGGTTCTAATCTGCGTTATCGAAAGATTTAGCGCACCGGCAATCTCCTCGACCGTTTTCTGCTGCTGCTTACGTTCAGCGGCCAGTAAACTGCCACTGCCCTGCTTAGGAGTTACTTGAACTTCGTCTTCTAATTTTTTCTTATCGTCCACTGTGTTCCTCTTCCAACTCAAACCCAAATTAAAGTGCTGTCGCATACTATCGACTATGCTTGGCCAAACCTGCACTTATGAATTAGCCAAACCTGTATTCATGCCGTTCAAGAAATACCTATCGATATTAGCGATCTGCCTTGCGAATTGCACGTGCCTCGACCGAGGCCGGAAACTCAGTTAATAACTTAGTTCGGTATTCGGCCGCTACAACGGCAGCATTCAAACTTAATTCTATTTGATACGCCAGTAAAAGTGAGTCAGGTTGCGGTTCGGTAATTGCAAGAAGCCTTTCGATATAGGCCCTTGAAGACAAATAACTACGTGCATCAAACTTCATTCTCGCAAGCTTAAATAGAGCAGGAGCGAGTCTTGGGTTTATCGACAATGCTTTCTTGAGGTACACTTCGGCTTCAGCGCTATCAATGCTTGCAAGGCATTCGCCGGCACGCATATAACTCAACTCGGCTCGTCTAAATAGCGGATTCGAGACCGCTATGTCAAAATATTTTTTAGCTCTCTTGCCCTGTCCAATTTGACACAAGAATGTACCAAAATCATGTGCTGCGGGAGAATTTTCTCTATCTGCTGCAATCGCCCGACTGAAGTGTTTTTCAGCCTGCGGGTACTGTTTCAGCTGCGACATCAATAATGCCATCACGTAATTACTATCTGAATGATTAGGGCTAATCCTCAACGCAGTGGTCAAAGAATCTTTAGCAGTAGACAGTTGACCCTGCTCCATATAACCACGCCCGAGCTGGGCATGTATTAGCGCCTTTTGGTCGGTTCTAATTTTAGTCTCACTCTCGGTCTTGGGTTGCTTCAGCTGACCGCTAGTAGCGCAAGCGCCCAAGCCGACAACCATAAACAGTAGCAACAAAAAGGTGTGAATCTTTGCAGTGACGCTTGTTATATTTTTTAGCATAGAATCTATTGTATTTTTTCCGCCTGCTTTTGTCTGAATTTTTCCGCTCTGCGAGTACGGTCCATTACATCGCCAGCCAATTGGCCACAGGCCGCCTCGATGTCATCACCGCGTGTTCGTCGAACTGTAACGATAACACCGGCATTGTGCAATATATCTCTGAAACGATTAATTCTCGAATTTGATGAGCGTTGGTAATCAATGCCTTCGAATGAGTTAAAAGGAATTAAATTAACTTTACTTGGCACTGTTTTCATTAAAACGGCCAGTTGATGCGCATGTTCGAGTTCATCATTGACACCCTCAAGCATGACATATTCAAATGTGATGCGAGATCGAGCCGAATCAGCGACATAGCGATTACAGGCCTCTAATAGGGCTTTAATTGGGTATTTTTTATTGAGCGGCACGAGAATATTTCGAAGTTCATCATTAGGCGCATGTAATGACACGGCCAAGCTCACCGGGCAAGCTTCCTTTAATTCGTCAATTTTCGGCACAACGCCTGCGGTGCTTAGCGTAATACGACGTTTGGACAAACCAAAACAAAAATCGTCTTGCATGATTTTCATGGCCGAAACAACGTTATTAAAATTCATCAATGGCTCGCCCATCCCCATCATGACTACGTTGCTGATAATTCGCTCGTCAGTCTCATATTGCTTGGCAAGCATGTGTTTTGCCAACCAAACTTGACCAATAATTTCCGCTGTGGTGAGGTCGCGATTGTAACCTTGCTTACCGGTGGCACAGAACGAGCAGCTTAAGGTGCAACCCACTTGAGATGATACGCATAAGGTGCCGCGCTTATCTTCTGGGATAAACACCATTTCAATAGCGCTCTTGCCAGGCACCTTCAATAGCCATTTACGCGTGCCATCTTCAGACAATTGGTCAGAAACAACCTCGGGCACAGAGACTTCTGCAGTCTCACTCAAGGAGGCACGCAATGTTTTGCTGAGATTGGTCATCTCGGAAAAATCACTGACGCCAACTTGATGAATCCACTTCATTACTTGCGAGGCACGAAACGATTTTTCGCCAATGGAAGCAAAATAAGCCTCCATCGCTTCACGGTCTAAACCCATCAAATTAGTAGGCTGCTGTGTTAAGTCATTCATGATCGTAGTTTTATAAAGTGGATATTAACTAATTCGCTTGCGACCTAGTCGTTCACCTACCGACTAGTTCCTAACGATTAGTTCCTAACGAGTACGCGCACAAACACCGTCTGAACCGAAGAAAAATTCGATTTCTTCGGCCGCTGTGTCAGCCGCATCAGAACCATGACATGCGTTTTCGTCAATACTACTAGCGAAGTCAGCTCGAATAGTGCCTGGTGCCGCATCCGCGGGGTTAGTCGCGCCCATCACATCACGGTGAGCGGCTATTGCATTCTCACCTTCAAGAACCGTAACCTGAACTGGGCCAGATGTCATGAATGAGACCAAATCGCCATAGAACGGACGCTCTTTGTGAACCGCATAAAATTCGCCAGCTTGCTGGTCGCTCAAGTGCATCATACGAGAGCCTACAACTTGTAGACCTGCTTTTTCAAAGCGTGAGTAGATTTCGCCAATTACGTTTTTTGCAACAGCGTCAGGTTTGATGATTGAAAGAGTGCGTTCAACAGCCATTTTAAGACTCCAAAAATTTAAAATAAGTTAATAATTCGGTTTAACAGAGGCGCGCAAATCGGCCAGCCTCATCGGGGCGCATAGTCTACCGTTTAGCCGTGTTAAATACTAACGCTGAAGACTGATAAT
Source organism: Arenicella sp. (assembly GCA_016763815.1). Classification (GTDB taxonomy): domain Bacteria; phylum Pseudomonadota; class Gammaproteobacteria; order Arenicellales; family Arenicellaceae; genus Arenicella. The sequence goes on along the minus strand of JAESTB010000570.1, from coordinate 203 downwards.
TAAAGGGATTCGGAAAAACAGCCCAAGTCTCACTAAAGTCAGCAACTAGACCGCTTCGCCAATTAAATATTCGCCATCGAGGCGCTGTAACGAGACTTTCTGCCAAACGCCTTTGACCACCTGATCGCTGCAGATCAAAACCGCCAAGTAATCTTCAGCACGACACATGGTATAACCATCTTTTTTCGCGATCTTTTTTATTT